>NZ_JACJUZ010000039.1:0-49548 GCF_014299995.1 Sphaerospermopsis sp. LEGE 00249
CTTACTTATGCAAAAACCACGCCAAGATAGTAGTAGAAGATTTAAATGTTTCAGGGATGTTGTCAAATCATAAATTAGCTCAAGCAATAGCTGATTGTGGATTTTATGAGTTTAAGCGTCAGCTAGATTATAAAGCTAAAAAATTTGGCTGTGATAGCCTGCGTGGCGAAGCCATAATCATAATTGCTGATAGATTTTATCCATCAAGTAAAACCTGTTCTCGATGTGGGCATAAAAAAGAAAATCTTTCTTTATCCGAAAGAATTTATGGCTGTGAGAACTGTGGTTTTGAGATAGATAGGGATCTAAACGCTGCAATTAATTTATCGCGTTTGGCTAAAGCGTGAAAGTCTACCGAGGGATAACTGCTCCCATGCTCCCGTTGAAGTAGAAAGTAAAGTCTAGTTTTGTCTAGGTTTTATATAGCAGTTATTCTTAATTACGCATTACGAATTACGAATTACGAATTATGCCATTTGTCCACTGAGTGATCCCACGCCAATATGCCCTAATGGGAATTTGATAAACTTCAATAAAAATCCAAACTATAATTGCTGAATGTGACAAAAATGTGAGTAATGTCCAAACATAAGGTATCCAAGAAAGAGGAACATCTGGTTTTGGTGGTAAATAATAAGCGCCAATGCCAATTAAAGTAGTCGGGAAAATCACAAAAGCAATTGCAGCTAACACATAACCCCATGCTAATTCCACACCTTCTAACTGGGCTTGATTCCACTTAAAACCATTCCACTGCCACACCAGGGGGGGTTGTCTAGAAGGCATCTTGATTTGCTGTGATTCTAAATTGACAGTAAAAATTTCGTGACAAAAGTCACAAGACATAGTTTCCATTAACGGCATAGCAGAGATTTTACCGATCCGACAAACAGGACAGGGGTATTCTTCCTGAAAATTTAAAGAGGTAGAAAAAATTTGGGAATTGGTCATAATCAAACTGGTACTTCTAAAAAATGGTTCATCAGTATATAGTATGCTAAACTAATATTTAAACTTCCAAGTAAGCAAGCATCTTAATAGGTAAAAACCGATAATTAATTGTCCGAATGCTTCGCCCCTACATTGTTGACGCGAAACGTAAATCAAAATGTGGTTTATTTACCTGAAAATAGCTGTAATATTGGTAACTAATAATGTGAGAGAGTGTAGCAGAATTGATGGGTTAAAGTTTGAAGATTGGGAAGTTAGTTAAATGGGTAAGTATCAGGAGGGTGAGTAGGAGCATCTCAATTAGGCTTGACAGAAGGGTTGAGAGGAATCTAATGTAGAGTTGCCTGAAACCGATTCTCTATACGGGTTATACAAATTGCGATTACATTGTTTGTGAGAAATATGGGAGTAAGGGTTTCAGGCTTAATAGGTTTTTCTATACACTTGAGCCTAAAATTTCGTCAGGAGAAATATCAAGATGGTTCAGTCTATTGCAGCCAAGGATGTGAAACTACGGGAATTAAAGCAAAATTTTGGCATTCAAATCGTTCAAGATGCTACCTTTTTTCCTGAGTGGTTGGATGGGCTTGAGGCTTTGAAAGAGGAAGAGCAACATTTATTAGATCGGGTGAAGGCTAATTTTTTAGAATTGATGGATGATCCCCCAATGCTAGAAAATACGGTGAAGATGGTGGTACTTGCGCCCTTGTTAGATTTAGCTGGTTTTTATCATAGGCCATTTAGGATTGAAACAGAAACGAGTGTGGCTTTAGAAATGGAGGATGAAGGAACGATTATTCGGGGGCGGATTGATGTTTTGGTGTTAAAAAATCGGCTTTGGTTGTTGGTAATTGAATCAAAACGGAGTGATTTTGCGGTGACACGCGCAATTCCTCAAGCTTTAGCTTATATGTTGAGTAATGAGGAAACTGTGCTACCAACCTTTGGCATGATTACCAATGGTAATGAGTTTTTATTTTTAAAGGTATTGGAACATAAATATGCTAACTCTCGGCTGTTTTCTTTGGTAAACCCTGATAATGAGCTTTATAGTGTATTGCAGGTATTAAAGCGTTTGGGGATGGAGGTGATAGCGTTCAGCGCAACATAGGAATCGCTCTTTGGGAAAAACTTTTTGGTTTACTGTTAATCAAATTACTAAACCTCAGAAAATTGCCAAAGCTTTTCCAGAAAATAGCGATTACTTGCCAGTTCTCACAGGGATTGAATTAAATATTACTGTTCAAGAAGTCTTTAGCTGGTTGAGTTTATAACCCACATTTCGCACCTTGGGATGTCACAATCTTGTGCTGTAAAACATCCCGTGATGTGGCGAAAATAACTATCCAGTGAAAAAAGTAGAAAAAGTTAATAAAGCTTACTTTCTTACTTCGTACTGAGTTAAACTGACAAACAAGTTAATACAAAAAATTAATCGGCTGATCCTGGGCTTGGGCATGACTCCAATGGAAAACTGGCAATTTCTGATACAGAAGCAGGGCGATCGCAATTGGCAACCCCTGGAATCGCCAAATTTAAGAATTTTCGCAGGTAAGTACAGAGTTTTGGCTCGTTCTCACCTTGCTAATACATCTGTAGAAGTGCGGGTAATTCACTCCTCAATTCAGGAAGTTCCACCCAAACGCCGCATTTTTAAGCGTTTGCGTCGTACCAATGCCGATGGACTGATGGCAGTAATTCCCTTTACTGACCTCAACCCGGGAATTTGGGAATTACGTTGCTCTGCTGACTTAATGACGAATATACTGGGAAAATCCTGGCAATATAGCCTCATCCTCAAAGTTTTGCCCATAGAATCAGAATTGAATGAGCAACCATTATTAGGTAGTGGTGATCAATTTAACGAAGAGTCCCAGGTGACACTCACTCAGGAAGATGAATTTGCAGTTGCTTCACCCAGCAACCTGGACATCAATCCTTTGTCTACAGCAACCGTAGAAGATACAATCATCAATCAGCCGGTTAGCCCAGTATTATTCAAAGGGGAAACAGCCGAACAAATTTTACAAAGCGTTCTCGATTTAGCTTTACCCAGTTCTGAATCTTGGGATGAAGAACAGTCAGATGAGGATATTTCACCAGTCCCATCCTCACCCTCACCCCTCCATTTATCTCTAGAACGGGATACCTATATTGCTCGTTGGGGAAAAACTTTGACAATAAATGGGTATGTGGAACTGGCAGAAATTGATAATTTGGCAAATGAAAGATTATCTAAAACTAATATTAATCATTGTTTTCAACTGCAATTAATTAGTCAACTGCGATCGCCTTTAGAATCCAATATCTTAGCTCAATTCACACAGCCTTTAACAGATCAAATCTTACCTTTTACATTTAGTAGCATTATTGAAATTCCTAAAAACTGTGAATCTAAGTTGATTTTGGCCAATATTAGTTTATATGGCACACTGACTAAAGGTGGCGAAGTCATACTGTTAGCCAGCCATCCTTTTATAATTACAGCAGATGTCACTGAATTACTGACCGTTACCTCAGCAAGATCTAGAGAAAAATCTAGTCCACCAGACTTGTTACCTGATGATAACTTACCACCAACTGAGGATGGAGCAACCAAACCAAAACCACCTCATCGTGTAAGTTTAGAACTATTCAATATCGTCAAAGCTCCCAAATTAGCACAGTTTCATATTTTAAAACCAGCAGCTAACAAACCTCTACCCCCAAGAATAAAACCAGTCATTGTTTTGGATGGAAGTTCACCCACACTGCCAAAATTACCCCGGATTCACAAAAATGCGATCGCTGGCAATTCTGCCAATGCAGACTCCAGCTTATCAGCAGGAACTGTCAATAAGCCTAGTCAGATACCACCCATAAATCTGGACAAACTGGTGATCAAACAGGTTAAAACTTCTTTCCCATACTTGAAACGTTTAAAACCTGCAACAGAACCAAATTCAAAAACCAAAAACAATCTGCCAAAATTGATGGAAATTCAATTATCAAAGCCAGAAAATACACCAGAATTACTACCCAGCAAGGAACATGAAGAAACTTCTGCTGTGGAATTGATAGACAATGAATTGATAGACAATGAATTGATAGAAAATACAATTCCTCAAGTTCCTATTCTCGATATCGAGGAATTAAACACACCAGAAATCACTCCAGAAACATCTCCTCTGATTCAAAAATGGATCAAGATTCAAGGATACTTATTAGATGAAGGTATCGAGTTGGTATATCAAGAGGATAATACTAATGATGAAGTTGATACTCAAGACGCTAATAATACTGATGATATCAGTGAATCAACAGATGAGCCTCCTGTAATTCTGAATGATGAAAATCCTGCTGTTCCACCCGCTTTTACAGATGAATTACTTCTCAATTTAAATTTAGATGCAGAAATAGAAATGGAAGAAGTTATAGATTTGCCAGAACACATGATTCTAGGCACAAGTGAACCAACCCCCGAACCAGAATCATCTCCCAACATATCTCAATTGTTGTCTCAAGAAATAGTTCTAGATGATACATATATGACCTTGAGCAATGAAGACAGCAATCAACCATCTGAACCACAGGAACAACTGCTGGATGTATCTCCTCCGGTACTAACATCTTTACCCACACCCCAACTGTTTTTACCCAATGGTGAATTACTTGCTGGCTCATCTATAAAAGTGCGCTTAGAACTGTCCCAAGCATCATCGACGGTTGTATTAAAGTTATGGGTGGAAGATTACCAAACTCGTGGGTTGCTAGACGGACCGCATCTGATCCAAGATTTGCGGCCTACTCCTTGGGGAAATTGGGAAGCGATCGCTCAATTAATTGTACCTTTAGGTTGTCTAGAAGTGTTAGTAGGGGCGATCGCTCTCGATACGAATACCCAACAGGAAAGCCACAAAGTTACAATAGTTAAAACTGTCATACCTCCTAACTTACCGACAATAGAACTCGACGAGGTACTGGGAATGTAAACGGTTTTGTTAAAAATCTTGAGAATTTCCAAAAAGAGGCGGAATTTTGCAGTAAGCTCCTAAGTGAATTGTAGTGTGACTTCCAAGGACTCTTACTATGTCAACTTCATTTTTGCCTTCAATTCTGGCTTATTCTTCATTTTTGCCTTCCATTTTCGTTCCTTTGACTGGTTTGGTTTTCCCAGCAGTCGCTTTCGCGTTTATGTTTTTATATATTGAACGCGAAGATATTGCTTAATTTTTAAGTCATAGGTTATGGGTAATCGGTAATTAACTGCTGTGTTTTTTACCAATTACCCGTACCTATAGGCAGCCGATTTAATTTAATGACTAATTGATAAAAGTGATAAAAGTAATAAATATGTATAAACAACGCGGTTTTAAGTGTGCATATTCCCAGGGTAATAATAGCAACGCCTATTTTTTATGTCTAATCAAGTTTGGTTGTCACAATTACAGAAACATCGAGCGATCGCAGTTATTCGCGCCCCGAAAATGGACTGGGGTGAAAAAATGGCTTTAGCGGTAGCATCTGGGGGAATGCAGTTAATAGAAATTACCTGGAATAGCGATCGCCCTGGGGAATTAATTTCTCAATTACGTAGTCAATTACCTGATTGTATAATTGGTACTGGTACACTGTTTAATATGGAACAATTACAAGATGCGATCGCTGCTGGGGCGCAGTTTCTCTTCACTCCCCATACTGACCCAGAAATGATCAAAGTTGCAGTATCTCAAGATGTTCCTATTATTCCTGGCGCACTTACACCTACAGAAATTGTTACCGCCTGGACTCAGGGCGCAAGTTGTGTCAAAGTATTTCCTGTACAATCAGTGGGAGGTGCAAGTTATATCCACAGTTTACAAGCACCTCTTGGTCATATTCCCTTAATTCCTACCGGTGGTGTGACTTTAGAAAATGCTCAAGATTTTTTACAAGTTGGGGCGGTGGCCGTGGGTTTAAGTGGGGAATTATTCCCGAAAAATTGGGTTTTAGAAGGGAATTGGCACAAAATCACCGACCAAGCCAAAAATCTTACACAGAGGTTAAATTAGTTCCTGACCCCTCACAGATAACTTTTTCAGCAAACCCTAACTAGGGGTTGCTGAGAAAGTCTTTCCGTGAGGGCATAGGAGTCAGGAGTCAGGAGTCAGGAGGAGATTTGAAAATTTCTTTGCCATCTCTTGAAATCCCCAAAAATGCACACTTTTTCCGGTATACCCTTCAAAACCCTTGCACTAATTTCTGTGTTTATCAGCCTCTAACCTTTGATATATCAAGGTTTTGAGTTTATTCAGCAAACACTAACTAAAACAAATAACTATTTGTTGATTTATTCAGTGATCAATTATCAGTTTTCAGTTTTCAGTTTTCAGTTTCAAGCTTTGATGCACGAAGAATAAATGAGGGGTTAGTTATTCCCCAACCCCAGCTTAACTACCTTCGATATTCATCCCCACAGTCACCAATTAACTGATATAAATCCCGTGACTGCTGCGAAACTGCATCAATTTTTTTCACATCCTCAGCATCCAAACTAAACCCAAACACCCGCGCATTATCGGCAATATGTTCTGCAATTCCTAACCTAGCACCAACAATTACACCGCCTACTACGGGCTGATTTAAAATGTAATTCACAGCCACATTAGCAATACTCACTTGATGTTTATCGGCAATTTGTGTCAGGGTGGAAAGCAATTCTTGAAATAATCTCCAACCACCCCAAGCATCAATCATATTTTTGTATTTCTTCAAGCTGGTTGTATTCAAATCAAAACCCCGTGGTTCTGGTTGATTTAAATATTTTTCTGATAACAAACCACCGCACACACTACCATAGGTAAACAATTTTATATCATGTTCTTGACAGAATTTAGCCATATTTACCTGTGGTCTTCTGTCAACCAAAGAATACTGCACCTGGTTAGAAAAAATCTTAATTCCAGCTTCTGTGATAATTTGCAAATGTTCCGTATCAAAATTAGTCAAAGCTAAATGCTTAATTTTACCCTCTGTTTGCAATTCTGCCATATATTTGAGAGCATCTAAATAATTAGAGTCTCGATATTCCCACCAGTGAAACTGCATCAAATCTAATGATTTCACATCCATTCTACGCAGAGAAATATTAATATTTTCCTCTACTATTTGTTTCGTCATCTTTCCCGGACGCGGAACCCATTTTGTAAAAGCTTGAATATTATTAACAGCTTCTTCTCCACGAGTTGCTATTAACTGACGACGAAATTCACCAATAAAATCTTCTGCTGGTCCATAATGATCTGCTAAGTCCCAAGTCGTAAACCCAGCATCCACATATTGAAACATTGACTCAATAGCAGCTTTCTGGTTTATCCTTCCATGTCCTCCAGAAACTTGCCACATTCCATTTAAAATTCGGCAAATCTTTAAATCAGGGGTAAATTGTAAATAACTTGCTTCAGGTAACATGATATTTTTGATCTGATTATTTCCAGTTGTTTTCTGCTTGGTCCAAAACATAAGCCGCGACATTTTTGATTTCTTCCGTTGTCAACTTTTCTTTATAGGCTGACATATTACTTTTACCATTAGTGACGATATTTGTAATTGCCTCTAAAGAATCCATACCATATCTTTTCAAAGCATTCTTTTTTAAGTTCTTGCCTCTTCTAATAATATTACCACCATTGATATGACATCCAACACAATGAACGCTAAAAACTTCCGCCCCATTTTGGGTATCTAAAGCGTTAGCTGGTAAGGAAAAATTGATTATCCACAAACAGAAAGTGAATAATAACAAAGGTATGAGTTTTTTCATGGTTATAATGATTCAAAATCAGATGTAAACCCTGGAAAATTAGCGCACTTTTCTTGAAATTCCTCTGCATCACTGACATCTTCAATTTTATAAGCCATGATGCGAGTACCATCGGGCAGTTTTTTAGAAGATATCACTTCACCTCGATAATTTTGTGCCATTGTTTTAAACTCAGCACCATGAATTTTCCAAGCATCTCCCGAACAAGTGATATTTACACGCCACATAGTTAATTATTTATTTCTCATCATCAGGATATAGATCCCCGACTTCTTTGAGAAGTCGGGGATCTGATTATTTATCATCTCATAATTGGTGACTTTGCACAAATCTAACTTTTGATTCGCTGTTTTCTATCTCCAGGAGGTATGTAGACAAAAAAATCATGAGTCATAATGACTATGTAGCATTATGATTATTATCAGGATTAACAATGACTAACAACATTAAAGAAAAAATCCAAGCAGATTTACAAGAAGCCAAAGCCACGGGACAATTAAGAACAGAAAACATTAGAGAAATTGTTAAAACCGCAGTTTCTCAAGTTTCTGCTGAAGTCAAAGAAGGTTCTAGTGAGTTACGCACTTTAGTTAAAGATGCTGTTTCTACAGTAATTGAAAATCTCCAAGATAAAGGTAGCGAAATCAAAGAAGAAGTCACAGCTTCTATTGAAGGTGCTTTAGAAGGGGTGAATAGCAAAAGACATGAAGCTATTGTCAAAACCCAAACCGAACTCAAACAAATTCAAGCGAAATTAGATCAAGAAGAAGAACAACTGCAACAAGAAGTTGAGGGAATGTTAGCAGAAATTCAGGATACAAGTCAAGAAAAATCGGATAGTATTAAAAATGCGATCGCCTCAGCAATTCATACTATCCAAAATAGTGAAGAAGTCGCTTTATTAAAGAAACGCTACGCCCAATTACAAGCACAATTAGCCATTATTCGTGCTAATTTAGCCGCACGTTATGGCGGACGTTCTGTAGAAGTTAAAGAATATTTAGACGATGCCAAAACCTGGTATAATCAAGCTCGTCCCCAAGCGGAAAATCTGGCTACACAAGTAGGAGAAAAACACTCTCAGTTAGAAAACAAACTCGGTGAAGCAGGTGCATCCATAGCGAAAAAAGAACGTCAATTAAAACAAAATTTGAGAGAGTTATTATTAGCAGCGGCTGATTTATTCAAAGATAAAGACTCTCATCAACCAGAAGCTAATGTCAAATAAAGTTGGTTCGTAGTAAGCGATCCATCGCTGACTACGAACTTTTATTTTCAACTGGTAAAACTTGAATTAATTGATAATTTTTAATACTACCAACAACACGATAATTCTTAACTAAATCATCAGAATTAGGCGGATAAATCCAAGCATAACTCAAAGCTGGTAATTGAGAAATTGACTGTACTTTTTGACCATGAATAGGAGTATAAAAATTAATCAAAACAGAATATTTATCATCGGATTTGACAAAAGCTACCGGATAATTTTGGAGAATTGACGCAATATATTCTTGCTGAAAAAACATTCTAAATTCAGGGTTTAAGTCTCCTAATAAACCTAAACTCCCAGCCGTAGCGATAGATAACCAACTGGCAATTAACCAACCACCCATCCAGTAACGATAAGTGAGAAATTTCTGATAAAAATGATAGCGTCCAATCCAAACACAAGGTACAATTAAACAACCTAAACCAGAAATTAAGGACAGAATTGCATACTTTTGAATATCAAGAATCCCTGCAACCAAAGCCACTACACCAGCTAAAATAAAGATAATACCTAAAACACCAAATACATAACTAATATTGCGGGTAAGAGATGCTTGAACTTTCCTAAAGTTACTAACTTTACTCGATTTTCTTTGTTGGTAAATTTTCCCCAACCAGTCTAAACTCACAGCGGCAAACATAGCAATAAAAGGATAAAGACAAAGACTATAATGAGAAAATCGAGTCAAAAATAAACTGATTTCTAAAAATAAAACAATAGGAAAACCTACTAATAATAATTGGTAGCGAGGGATAGGTTTACGAATTACTAAAGCTAAACCTAAAAGGCTAAAAAAGAACCAAGGAAAAGATTTTAAAGGAATATTCCAGAAATAGAAAAATATATTATTTCCATGTTGTTCACGACTACCCAGTCGCACGACAAAATCCCACAACTGGCCAAAACTATCACCACCATAACGCTGCCAGCTAAACCATAACCAAACTAAAGTAGGAATAAACCCAATTAAAAATCCTACATATAACATCGGGTTGGTAAGATGACGATGACGGCGATTTTCTCCAATTAAATAAGGTAATAAAGCCACCATCGGCAAAAAAATCATAAAGCTTCTTATCAAGAAACCTAAACCAAAACATAAACCAACAATCAAACCATGAATCCATCTATATTTTGGATATAATTCAGAATTTAATAAACATAAAATACCTAAACACACTAATAAAATTGTAGGTACATCAGGTGCAGCTAAACGACAATATTGTAGCCAGAGAAATTCTACACTCAAAATAGTCGTCGATAGGTAAGCTAACTTTTTACCCAGTAATATTTTAGCTATTTCATATATAACTAATGTGCAACAAATTCCCGCAATCATAGCAGGTATTCTGGCAGTGGTATCACTGACACCAAATAACTGATAAAAAACAGCAATTAACCAATAAAAACCAGGGGTTTTATGATGGGCATTTTCCCAAGGTGCTATCCAGTTACCAGAATCAAACATCAAACGCGCTCTTGTTGCATAAAGAGCTTCGTCATGTGCCATGAGGCTAGTTTCACCAGAAGTAAATAGCAATAAAGGTAGTAACCAAATTAACAAAAGAGCATAGTGTGATTTTGTCAATAAACGAATTTGTAGCCAGACATCTTTCAATAAAGGTGATTTATAGAACATTTAATTAATGAGAATCATCAGTTGATCTGTAGATTGTGTAACAGTTTTGTTTTAAAATTATAGGACTTAGGCAAAATTGGACTAAAAACCTGATTCTTGCGTAGGGGTAATTTATGAATTACCCCTACTTGCGTTCTGTTCTGCGTAAGTCATGAATTAGTTTGGTTAGTATACACAATTCAAAATCAGAATACTCACCAAATTGACACAAATCAGGCAATTTTTTCTTACCCAAACTTACCCGACAAATTCTCAAACAAATCGTATGCTGTTGCGACCAGATCAACGTCTCAAGTTAGATGACACCGATGATAAATTGTTTTACGACTACCCGCGCTTTGTCACCCACGTTGATGAAGGCTTTATTCAACAATTAACAGATTTATATCGTCAGCGACTGCAACCGAACACGCGCATTTTTGATATGATGAGCAGTTGGGTGTCTCATCTACCAGAAGAAATAGAATTTGCTTATGTGGAGGGACATGGACTCAACGCCGAGGAACTAGCACGCAATCCTCGACTGAACCATTATTTCGTGCAAAATCTCAACTCACAACCTCAGCTACCCTTGCCAGATCAAGATTTTGATGCTGTTGTCAACTGTGTTTCTGTCCAGTATATTCAATATCCAGAAGCTGTATTTTCCGAGATTCACCGTATTCTTAAACCTGGTGGTGTGGCTATTATCAGCTTTTCTAACCGGATGTTTTATCAAAAGGCGATTCAAATCTGGCGGGATGCCTCAGAAGCGTCTAGAGTTGAGCTAGTTAAGCGTTACTTCGCTTCAGTACCAGGGTTTTCCACTCCCGAAGTGATCATCAATAAATCAACTGCGCCGAATTTTTTACAATGGTTGGGTTTACCAGGAGGAGATCCCTTCTATGCTGTGATAGCTTATCGTGTGGAATCATCAAGTTAGGAAAAAATTGGTTATCTTGACTACCAATCATGATCAAATAGTAAATTTTTTGGTGCAAATACTCAAGTAAAGCAGATAATTGCCTCAAGCTTCAAGCATTGAAGGAGAAAAAACATGATCTTATCTCGTAGTCGTAGAATTTTAGCCAGTTTACTACTGTGTGTTTTATTGCTGACTACCGCTTGTGCGGAAAAAGTACCTAATCGTTTTGATCAAGCACAACAGGAAAGCACAAAACAAAAAAGTGGTCAGGCTGTTGTTAAAAATGCCACTCAGGGTAGTAAATTAAATGCTTTCTTTCCTGAAAGTGATGATGATTACGACCGAGTTTATACCCAAGAGAAAAAAGGCTTTTCCGAAGCGAATTTGAAAAAAGACGGTAAAGTTGTTGCTCAATTAGCTATTTCTGATACTACTAGCACGCCTACAGTAGCATCAAAATATGCCAATAGCACCAAGAAAATTGAAGGTTATCCTGCTGTAGAAACGGGTAAAACTCAAACTTCTATTTTGGTGGGTAAGTATCAAGTCAAAGTGATTTCTAAAGATCCATTATTTAACGCTAGTGACAGGGAAGATTGGATTGAAAAATTTGATCTTGATGGTTTAGCTAAGTTGAAATGACCTCTAAATTTCGGATAACAACATATCAATCAGGAGATTTTTGTGAGTAAACCAATTTTTGAGTTAGTTGATGAATTGCCAACCAGCGGTTTAACTATTTCTATGTTAAATGCTTTGGATTTTATTGCTCCCGGTGAATGGCAAAATACTGTGGGTTTTGTCAATACTATTAAAACTGTGACTGGTGAAGATGATGAGGATCTAATTCAGCAAATTGGTGAACGGGCAATTTATCTTTTTAATGATAAATCCCAAGGTTATCAAACTGCTTTATGGCTTTATCAAACTGTTGATGGTACTGATAAGGCTTTAGGTGCAGCCGCTTTGGCTAATAAAGTTGGTGAAACCATTCCCTTATTTGGTTTTTTAAACTCGATCACTCCCAAACCAGATAAAGCTCAAACTATTGATTTAACTTTAAAAATAGTCGCTGAATTAGTCGCTTTTTGCCAAATTAATGGTATTCCCGGTGATAGTATTGGCGATTTTGTTGGTGCTTTAGGTGAATATAGTGGTGAGTCAATGATTCGCATGGCTGCCTTGGTTGCTGTTGATGGTATTATTCCTCTAGGTCCTGATTTTATCCAAAAATCATTAACTTTCCTCAGTAACATGAATCCCCAAGAGTTGGATCAAAACTCTACTTTTAGAACCATGAAAGATGCAATTCCTGGCAATGGTACTGGTGGTAAACTAGACTTTATTGGTCAAAGTGTTGATTCTGTTAAGGGTTGGATGAATGGTATAGTTAGTGCTAATGCTTTAACTGCTCAGAAAGTTCTTGGCAATTTACAAGGTTTTCTTGAATTTAGTGATGACAAATTAGACTATGTAGCCGCTTTTCTAGATATGTCCACTAATTACTATGAACATACAGGAACTCAAACTTTAGCACGACGTTTGATTGAACGCGCAGTTGCAGAAATTTAGCTAATTTTTGAGCCTAAATACAACTTGTAGTAGTGCTGAAAATTAATAAATGCAGCACTACTACAAACAAGTTTTCTATTAGTTTCTACTAATTACTTGTGGCTGGTAGATTGTATCACCACAAAAAAACAGATTTTCAGCGGAATAATGAAAGGATGGTAACTGATTTCTACACAGTTGCAGTGAACATTACTGTCACCTGTCACCTGTTACCTGTCACCTACTATCTTACTTGAAGCGAGAACGCTGTTGACGACGTTGCTTGTGTCTAGCTATTGCTTTACGTTTCTCTTTTTCTAAAGGTGTTTCAAAATGGCGATTCTTCCGCATATCTTGGAAAATTCCGGCTTTGGAAACTTCACGTTTAAATCTCCGCAAAGCTGATTCAATACCTTCATTTTCCCCTAAAACTACTTGTGTCATTCCTAGTCCTCCTTTTTTGGTTTAACACATACAAACTAGAGTATAAAAATATCTCAGCAGAGTCAAACCCTGGGCTTTATCTGCTGGAGACTCTAGATTTAAAAGATTTAAAATTTCTTCAGAACAGGATTAATAACGGCGATCGCCTCCACGACCTCCACCAGAACGGCCACCGCCACCCCAGCTTCCACCTCCACGAGAAGAACCTCTTTCCTCACGGGGTTTAGCCTTGTTCACTTTTAAATCCCTCCCCATCCACTCAGCACCATCAAGTGCTTCAATAGCTGCTGTTTCCTCAGCTTCAGACGACATTTCCACGAAGGCAAAGCCACGTGGACGGCCTGTTTCCCTATCAGTGGGTAGCTGCACATTGGTAACTTTACCGTACTCAGCAAAAGCCGTTTTCAAATCTTCTGCTGTCACCTGATAGGACAAATTTCCAACGTAAATTGACATAGATGGTCTCCCAAACCAGAGAGTGTAGAGAGTTAGATTCGGAGAGACGCATTTAAAACAAATTAAAACGACTTACTCAACCGAAAATAATCCTTATATCCGCGAGTATAGCACAGCCTTTGAATATGAACTCACATTGAGTAACATTTCTTCAGCCATCTATGAACTAGCTCCAACTGAATAGCAGACTAGCTACTGATGGAAGGCTGAAAGCTAAAAAATCATTAAGGATTTTAGGAATTATCACTCTTATTTAACCTAGTTTTCAATTATAGCATAACTCACGTCTACATGGAAAATAATTTATCTTTTGTGTCCGAACTTCATTTAGCCGCAAACTCAGTCAATATCTGCTCTGCTTTCTGACACAATATTTCGTGATCTTGAGAACTACTAGCCAACAAACCGCCCCATTGGTTGATGTCACCAGTGTTATACTCTAATGGTCTGCCGTCAAAGTAAGTAAATTTACCACCAGCTTCTGTTAAAATTAATTCTGGTGCTGCCATATCCCAATCTTTAGGGGCTGACTTTCCAGAAAGGGAAATATAAACATCTGCCTGTTGTTCGACGATAGCAGCCACTTTACAACCTACACTACCAATAGCTTTTTGTTTTTGGCAGGGTAGATTTTTAAGTAAAAATTCTAACTTATCATGACGATGGGAACGACTGACAACCAAGATTAAATCTTCAAGTGGTTTAGCAGCAGCCACTTTCAAAGGATGAGAACCATTAACAGTTTCGACAAAAGTACCACCACCTTTAGTAGCATAATATATCTTTTCCGCTTCCGGTATTGCTACCACCGCTAAAATTGGCCTTGTGTTTTGCACTAAAGCAATATGTATTGCATATTCCCCAGTTTTATTAATAAAATCTCTTGTACCATCCAAAGGATCAATAATCCAAACTAACTCCCCAGGATATTTACCTTGTTGAGATTTATAGGTTTCTTCGCTAATATAACCAAAATCTTCATCAACAAATGCTGCCTGTAGGTGAGATAGGATATACTCACTCACAACTCTATCGGCAACAGTTATAGGTTCATTTTGCTTGTATTCTATTTCTAGATTACCGTTGTTAACAGTTCCTTGATAATAGGAGCGCAGTAACTTAGCTGCACCCCAACCCACCTCACGAGTAATTTTGAGTATTTCTGGTAAGTTTGTCATTAGGCTTTGGGTGATAAATTTACCAACCATAACATAACATGAGTTCGAATAAGTAGGTAGGCGTTGAAATTTATCCTTATGCCAAGGCAGAAGGTAAAAAGACTGATCACCCTGATTGGTATTATTAAATAAATCACACATAATAAATCAAAAATAGTCGGTTTTCAATACTTATTTGTTAAGCTAAAAACAATAAAAATTAGGTAGGGTTTTAGCACTGCTAAACCCTTAACTAACTTGTTTTAAACTTATAAATTACCCTTTAAACTTCCTCCCCAAAAAAGCAATTATTTCCCGCCATGCAGATGTCGCCGCTTCCGCATCATAACGATAACCGTCATCTCGCATAAAAGTATGTTCCGCTGCATAACAGAAAAATTGATGAGGTATTTTTGCAGTTTCTAAACCCTTAATAATAGTCTGTCTATCCTGTTCAGGAATATGGGGATCTTGAGTACCAAAAATTAACAACATTTCCCCCTTAATTTCTGAAAATCTGTGAATAGTATCCGCCACACCTTTACCTAATTTACCGATAGGAATACCTGTAGGATAACAGGAAACACAAGCTTTTATTTCACTTTCAAAAGCTGCCCGAAAAGCTAAATGTCCACCAATACAAAAACCTAAAGTTCCGATTTGTTCACTAATAACTGATTTCTCATTTTTCAACCAATTAATGACAGCGCGAGTATCTGCATCATATTCAGAAATTAAAGTTCTGCGTGCATCATCATTACCGCGCATTCTCCCCAGATCATCAGGTTCAATGATAGAACCTATAGGTTCAATACGGTGAAAAATTTCCGGTGCAGCGACAACATAACCAAACCCAGCTAAATAATTAACTAAGCGAATTATTGCCCCACCTAATTGATAAATATCACTGTAAAAAACAATTCCTGGATATTTACCCTCTGTTTTAGGAGATGCGACATAAACCCGCATTAAACTATCATCTACTTTTAATTCGATATTGCGTTTAACAATTTGCATTTTTTGATTTTTTGCTAATGTGTTAATTTGTAATTCTTCAGGTTTAATAATAATCAGTAAATTTTCCCAAATACTCGATTTTTTCAAGAAGTTGAATTTCCTAGTTTGACACGCATTTTGTATATTTTTGTATCTTTCACTAAGACTATGTGCTATCATATACAATAAAGGATGTGTCGTAAAATTCAAAACATCCAAAGAAGAACTTTTAGAATTTCCTGAAGATGTAATTGATGAAATTGGGTATATTCTCTATCGAGTGCAAACTAATCAAACTCATACCAAAATCAAACCCTTAAAAGGTTTTAATGGAGTATTTGAAATTCGCAGCAATTATCAAATAAATAATTTAAGTAATGGTATTCTCAAAGAATTTACAATTGAGAATTTACTAACTTACTTAATAAAATTAGGACACAATATAGAAATAATGGTAACAAACCAACAAACAGAAAAATCTCAGCCTAAAATAAATGTTGTTTATCAGAGAATTGCTTGATAGTAATTGGTATTATCATGTTAAACGAATATGATTTCACTTAATTGATGAGGTAAAAACCATTATGGAAACAATCAAAAAGAAAAAATATATTTATTGGCAAGATGAGGATATGTTTATCGGTTACTTAGAAGAATATCCTGATTATTGGACACAAGGAACTTCTTTAGAAGAACTCCAAAACAACTTATTAGATTTGTATCACGAATTTACCAGTGGTAACATTCCTGCGATCAGAAAAGTTGCGGAGTTAGAATTATTGTGAAAATGCTACAAAATTACTAACTCCTCTCTCTGCGTCTCTGCGTGACATAAAAAAAATCTGTAACAACCCACCGAAAAAACAAATCACAGGTAAGATGACACCAAAACAGCAAACCATTACACTAGACAATGGTGTAAATACTACCGGAGTTAAAAATGACATTAGCCAGCACTCCAAAACAAAAACCCTTAACAGACACAGAATTACAAAAGATTAACGCATATTGGCGTGCAGCCAACTATCTTTCAGTCGGACAAATATACCTCCTCGACAACCCCCTACTGAAAGAACCCCTTAAACAAGACCACGTAAAACTGCGACTATTAGGACATTGGGGAACTACCCCTGGACTGAACTTTATTTACGTCCACCTCAACCGCATCATTAAAAAATACGACCTCAACACCATCTACATCGCAGGACCCGGACATGGTGGACCTGGACTTGTAGCTAACACCTACTTAGAAGGAACATATAGCGAATATTACCCCAACATCTCCCAAGATGCAGAGGGAATGCAAAAACTGTTCAAACAGTTCTCCTTCCCTGGTGGTATTCCTAGTCACGTTGCCCCGGAAACCCCCGGTTCTATTCACGAAGGGGGAGAACTCGGTTATGCTTTAGTACACGCTTTTGGTGCTGCTTTTGACAACCCAGACCTGTTAGTTGCGGCGGTTGTGGGTGATGGGGAAGCCGAAACCGGACCTTTAGCTACAAGCTGGCATTCTAACAAATTCCTCAACCCTGCTACTGATGGTGCGGTTTTACCGATTTTACATTTGAACGGTTATAAAATTGCTAATCCCACCATATTAGCACGGATGCCCCATGATGAACTAGAAAGCCTATTTATCGGCTACGGCTATAAACCTTACTTTGTGGAAGGTGCTGATCCGGCGGATGTTCATCAACAAATGGCTGCAACTTTAGATACTATCGTTACGGAAATTCAAGGTATCCAAAGAGAAGCGCGGGTACATGGTTTCAAAAAACGCCCGCAATGGCCAATGATAATTTTAAGAACTCCCAAAGGTTGGACTGGACCCAAGGAAGTAGACGGGAAGAAAACAGAAGACTATTGGCGATCGCACCAAGTCCCCTTTAGCGATATAGCTGGTAAACCAGAACACCTAAAACTGTTAGAAGACTGGATGAAGAGTTACAAACCCGAAGAACTCTTTGACGAAACCGGTCAACTCATTCCCGAACTTGCAGAACTCGCACCCACAGGCCAGCGACGCATGGGAGACAACCCCCACGCAAACGGTGGTATCTTGCTCCGTGATTTAATCATACCAGACTTTTGCAACTATGCAGTAGCAGTCCCCAAACCCGGTACTGTTAACGCTGAAGCTACCAAAGTTACTGGAAAATTCCTGCGGGATGTGATGAAAGAAAACCTGGACAGCCAGAACTTCCGAGTTTTTGGACCCGATGAAACCGCATCTAACCGCATCGATCCTGTACTAGAAGTTACTAACAGAACTTGGGTGGCGGAAACTTTGCCCGAAGATGATCATTTATCAGCAAATGGTCGGGTAATGGAAATGCTGAGTGAAACCAACTGTCAAGGATGGTTAGAAGGATATTTGCTAACAGGAAGACATGGTTTCTTCTCCTGTTATGAAGCATTTATTCATATCATTGACTCGATGTTTAACCAACACGCCAAATGGTTAAAAACAACTCGTCATATTTCTTGGAGAAGACCGATCGCCTCTTTAAATTATCTTCTCACATCTCATGTTTGGCGACAAGATCATAACGGTTTCTCTCACCAAGATCCTGGGTTTTTGGATCATGTAATTAACAAAAAAGCCGACGTTATTCGTGTTTATCTGCCACCCGATGCTAACACTTTGTTATCTGTCACCGACCATTGTTTAAGAAGTCGCAACTATGTAAATGTGATAGTAGCTGGAAAACAACCGGCACTGCAATATTTAGACATGGATGCAGCCATTAAACACTGTACCAAAGGTTTAGGAATTTGGGAATGGGCAAGTAATGATCAAGATGGTGAACCCGATGTAATTATGGCTTGTGCGGGGGATATTCCCACTTTAGAAACCCTAGCTGCGGTGGATATTTTACGGCAAAATTTCCCAGAATTAAAAGTGCGGGTAGTGAACATTGTAGACTTGATGACACTACAACCAAAAAGTGAACATCCCCACGGTTTAAGCAGCAAAGATTTTGATATCATCTTTACCACAGATAAACCAATTATCTTTGCATTTCATGGCTATCCTTGGTTAATTCATCGTCTCACCTATCGCCATACAAACCACAATAATATTCATGTTCGTGGTTACAAAGAAGAAGGAACAACAACCACACCTTTTGATATGGTGGTAATGAATGATTTAGATCGTTTCCATTTAGTAATGGATGTAATAGATCGTGTACCAAAATTGGGTTATAAAGCCGCTTATGTAAAACAAAATTTACAAGATAAATTGATTGAACATAAGCAATACATCGAGAAACACGGTGAAGATATGCCAGAAATTAGAGACTGGAAATGGCCTTATTAAACCGTAACGACTAAATAACCCCAGATCCCCCCTAACCCCCCTTAATAAGGGGTGAATAGATTCACACTTTTTAAGGGGGATGTAGGGTATCTAATTTCTGATTTATTTGTTATATTAATATAAGGTAGTTAACCCTGGAGATTAATTAATATGACACAGGAATTAATAGACTTGAGAAATAGTATTTTAACTGGAAGATATGAAGATGCGTTAGCAATTGTAGATGAATTAGAGGGGATGAGTAAACAAGCAATTTTCAGGAATATTCAATCATTTTTGAGAGTTGTGTTAATTCATTTGATCAAAAATCAAATTGAACAAAGATTAACAAATTCTTGGGCAGCATCTATTCGTAACTCTTTAGTAGAAATCAAAAAAATCAATCTTAAAGAAAATAAAAAATCCTATTACATCAATAAAGATGAATGGGATACCTGGTTGCAGGAAGAAATAGAATTAGCAATAGGTGATGCAAGTTTAGAAGTAATGAATGGTAAATTTAACAGAAAACAACTTTCACAACTTCTCAATAAAGAACAATTAATATTAACAGCAACAGAATTACTCACATTTATCTATAATTATCAAATCCGAGAATTACCTGATATAATAGATGAATATTTAGGTAAATTACCCAGTGGGGAAAATTGGCAGTTAGGGAAAAGCTAAGAGGTAAAAAAAAATGACACAGGAATTAATAGACTTGAGAAATAGTATTTTAGCTGGAAGATATGAAGATGCGTTAGCAATTGTAGATGAATTAGAAGGGATGAGTAAACAAGCAATTTTAAGGAATATTCAATCATTTTTGAGAGTTTTGTTAATACATTTGATTAAAAATCAAATAGAACAAAGATTAACAAACTCTTGGGTTGCATCTATTCGTAACTCTTTAGTAGAAATCAAAAAAATCAATCTTAAAGAAAATAAAAAATCCTATTACATCAATAAAGATGAATGGGATACCTGGTTGCAGGAAGAAATAGAATTAGCAATAGGTGATGCAAGTTTAGAAGTAATGAATGGTAAATTTAACAGAAAACAACTTTCACAACTTCTCAATAAAGAACAATTAATATTAACAGCAACAGAATTACTCACATTTATCTATAATTATCAAATCCGAGAATTACCTGATATAATAGATGAATATTTAGGTAAATTACCCAGTGGGGAAAATTGGCAGTTAGGGAAAAGCTAAGAGGTAAAAAAAAATGACACAGGAATTAATAGACTTGAGAAATAGCATTTTAGCTGGAAGATATGAAGATGCGTTAGCAATTGTAGATGAATTAGAAGGGATGAGTAAACAAGCAATTTTAAGGAATATTCAATCATTTTTGAGAGTTTTGTTAATACATTTGATTAAAAATCAAATAGAAAAAAGGTTAACAAACTCTTGGGTTGCATCTATTCGTAACGCTTTAGTAGAAATCAAAAAAATCAACCTTAAAGAAAACAAAAAATCCTATTACATCAATAAAGATGAATGGGATAATTATTTAGAAGAAGAAATAGAATTAGCCATAGGTGATGCAAGCGTAGAAGTTTTAAATGGTATCTATACAGAATTTCAACTAGCAGAAATGGTTGATAAAAATAACATAATTTCCACTGCTTTAAATTTTCTAGAATTGACTTATATCCATTCTGTAAAAGACTTACCAAAAGCTATCACAGAAATCATTATTAAATTACCTGGTAGTGAAAAATGGCAATAAATATGTATTATAGTATTATATTATATATAAATTTGCGTTTATTTGCGTTTGTCTGCGTTTAAAAACAGACTTTAAAATATCCCGTGTAGTAATAACCGTACAAAATAATTACCTAAATATCAACAATAACGATAGGAATAGGTGTCTTTATAAGGTAGGATGAAACTTAACACAAAGTAAAAATACCTTACTAGAGAATTATCATGACAGTCGCTGCAACTTTTGATTTAGATAGCTTAAATCAGAAATTTGAAACCGCTACCCCTACAGAAATTCTAGCTTGGTCTGTGGAAAACATACCCACAGGTTTAGTACAAACCAGCGCGTTTAACGTTGATGACATCATCCTCACCCACATTTTATATACTGTACTCAAGCATCCAGTACCCGTTATCTTCCTAGATACTCTGTATCACTTCAAAGAAACTTTAGAATTAGTTGCTAAAGTAAAAGACCTATATAACCTAGATTTAAAAACCTACAAAGCACCTGATGTAGACACCCGTGAAGCTTTTGCGGCTAAGTACGGTGAAGCATTATGGGATACAGATATTATCAAATTCCACGACGTTACTAAAATTGAACCTTTAACACGCGGTTTAAACGAACTAAACACCGTAGCTTGGATTACAGGTCGCCGTCGTGACCAAGCTGTTACCCGTGCCAATATGCCTATTTTTGAATTAGACAACCAAGGACGTTTAAAAATTAATCCTTTAGCTGCTTGGACTCGCAAACAAAGCTGGGATTATGTTGCAGAACACAAAGTGATTTATAACCCACTTCATGATCAAGGATATCCTAGCATTGGTGATGAACCTATTACTACTCAAGTACGTGAAGGTGAAGATGAACGCGCTGGACGTTGGAGAGGAACTGGTAAAACTGAGTGTGGTATTCACATTTAGTTTTTAGTTATTGGTCATTGGTCATTGGTCATTGGTAATGTGTTAAAAAATGGCTAATTACTAATGACTAATATTAATATTTTGTATTTGTCTGAATCAGGATATCCAGGACACCCTTCGGGAAGTCAAAAGTCAAAAGTCAAAAGTCAAAAGTCAAAAGTTAGAATTTTTTTGTCTGAATCAGGATATCCAGGATTTGAGGATTTATGGCTAACGCCACGCTTCGTTATCAGGATGTTATTGGATGATTTTTTGTTGGGAAGTTGGGATTTTTCAGGATGCTTTTGAATGATGGTTTTTCAATGATTATCAACTATCTATAAATTACCATCCTGTACATCCTTAAATCCTGGTTATCCTGATTCTGACAAAATGCAATTTCTATCACCAACGAATTATCTAAAAATTACCATCCTGTTAATCCTTTAATCCTGGTTATCCTGATTCTGACAATATTATATTTAATACCAGTCAATAATTGTTAGTCCTGAAATTCTGGAAAATTCATTAATATTGTGAGTAACTAGAGTTGCTTGCAATGCTATAGCTATTCCAGCAATTAAAACATCCATTTGACCTATTGGAGTTCCTTTTTGTTCTAAGTCAGCGCGAATTTTAGCAGCAGCAAAAGCAGCATCTCTATCAAAAGGAACTAAGTTAACTCTGTTTATAATTTGTTGCAGTTGTTGGGTGCGTTTTGCGGGTGAATTTGATTTAGCAATTCCTACTTGTAATTCAAAGAGAACAATTGTAGGAATTATAATTTCTTGGTTCGGTATTTTAGCGAGATTTGCAGCAACTTGTCCTTGACCTTTAAAATAATAAATCAAGGTGTTGGTATCTAAAACATACATTTTAGAAACTCTCCCGCAAAACATCTTCTCCTGCACTGCTGCGAATTTCTTCTAAACTAGGAAAATCATCTTTCCAACTTCCAGCAAGTGAATAAACTAATTCTTCCCAAGCAAGGTTTGTAGAATCATTGATATTTTGGTTAGTATTTAGGTGTTTATTACGGATAAATTCTGCAAAATTGAGAATTTCTTCAGCTTGTGCTGGGGGTAGAGTTTTCACAAGTGTGTAAATTTGTTCAGCAATTGTCATAATTTTTTCTGCATCAGGATATTGATTTTATCTGTGGGTTACTAATATTTTAATTTGTCTGAATCAGGATGTCCAGGACACCTTTCGGGAAGTCAAAAGTCAAAAGTCAAAAGTTAGAATTTTTTTGTCTGAATCAGGATGTCTAGGACACCCTTCGGGAAGTCAAAAGTCAAAAGTCAAAAGTCAAAAGTTAGAATTTTTTTGTCTGAATCAGGATATCCAGGATTTGAGGATTTTCAGGATGTTATTGGATGATTGTTTTTTGGAAGTTGGGGATTTTTCAGGATGCTTTTGAATGATTGGTTTTGAATAATTTAAACTATCTATAAATTACCATCCTGTACATCCTTTAATCCTGGTTATCCTGATTCAGACAAAGTGAAACCTAACATCTACACATTTTTGAAGTGTTGGGTTTCGTTCCTCAACCCAACTTACATCTAATGGTTTTAACCGTTGTTTTTTATTAAATTACCATAGCCACTCTAGGAGAGCCATTAACCACCATATTACTTGCTCAATTTCTATCTTCCTGATACTGTCAACTTCAGAAAATAAACCCACCCATTCCTTAATAATTTGCGGACGGTTTTTAGGTTCTAATTCCAATCCTTTAACAATTGCTTGATTTAACTTATCACTAATCCTAGAATTTAATTCCTTCGGTTCTATTAAAGTCCGATTATCTAGCTTCCTTGCTAAACAAGGTGTGGCAGTATCTCCAGTCAATAAATAAAACAAAGAAGCAGCTAAAGTATAAACATCAAGAGTTGGTGCTTTCTCTGTATCTAACATTTGTTCCCAAGGTGCAAAAGCTAAATTAGCAGCTTGGTTAATACTCTCACTGTCCACATTTCCTACTAAACCAAAATCTATCAAAACTACAGTATTGCTATTTTCTCTTAAAATCATATTTCCAGGATGTGCGTCCCGGTGAATAATGCCATTTTCATGACAAATAGATAAAGCGTCAGCAATTTGTTTAATATAATCAATAGTAGTAGATTCTGATAAAATACCTTTATCCTGTACTAAATGATATAAATTTTCACCCTTAACAAAATCCATCACCAGACATGGTAAACCATCCTCCTCAAAAAAGTCTATAATTCTGACAATATTGGGATGTTGAAGTTGGGTAATCTCTGCTAATCTTCTTCCTTCCTTGCGAAAACCTTCCACATATTTAGGATAATTAGCATCTCTACACAAACGACTATTAGGAGTTTTAATAACAACTGGTAAATTCAAATCTTTATGTATAGCTTTAAAAGTAACACCAAAACCCCCAGAACCTATTTCTTCTTCTATTACATATTGGGGACGTTGTTGTAAAGGCTTTCCAGGTTGTAACATAAAAAGATGTATGCTTAAATATGCCCGTAATTGTAACATAACCCAAGCATCAAAAATAATCGAACACAGATAAACGCAGATAAAAACTAAAACCTCCTCCCTCCGTGTCCTCTGTGCCTCTGTGATTCGTTATCATAAAACCTATAGAAAATCTCTCTTAAACCCTCTTACCTTCGTGTCCTTTGCGTTCTTTGCGGTTCGTTAAAAAAAATCCCACTCAGCAACATGATAAAAATCCTACACCTTTCAGATATCCATATAGGAAGCGGTTTCTCCCACGGCCGCATCAACCCCGCCACCGGCTTAAATACACGATTAGAAGATTTTGTCAATACCCTATCTTTGTGTATCGATCGCGCTTTATCAGAACCAGTAGATATGGTGATTTTTGGTGGTGATGCTTTTCCCGATGCCACACCCGCACCCTACGTACAAGAAGCCTTTGCTAGTCAGTTCCGCCGCCTTGTAGATGCCAATATACCGACAGTTTTGTTAGTTGGTAATCATGACTTACATTCCCAAGGTGTGGGCGGCGCAAGTCTAAATATTTACCGTACTCTTGGCGTTCCCGGTTTCGTGGTTGGTGATACATTAACTACCCATCATATCCCCACCCGTAACGGTAAAGTACAAGTAATTACACTCCCTTGGTTGACTCGTTCCATGTTGATGACTCGCAAGGAAACAGCGGGTTTATCTATGGCTGAAGTCAATCAACTTTTAACAGAACGCTTAGAAGTGGTTTTAGAAGGAGAAGTGAGAAAACTTGATCCTGATGTACCTACCGTACTTTTAGCCCATTTAATGGCTGATAATGCTATGTTAGGTGCTGAACGTTTGTTAGCTGTGGGTAAGGGTTTTACTTTACCTTTATCTTTGTTAACACGCCCTTGTTTTGATTATGTGGCTTTGGGTCATGTTCACTGCCATCAAAATCTGAATAAATCTAATGATCCACCAGTGATTTATCCTGGGAGTATAGAAAGGGTAGATTTTAGTGAGGAGAAGGAAGATAAAGGTTATGTAATGGTGGAGTTGGAAAAAGGTAATGTAGAGTGGGAATTTTGCTCTTTACCTGTGCGGACATTTCGCACTATTGAGGTAGATTTATCTAAAAGTGATGATCCGCAGGATGTTTTGTTAAAGGCGATCGCCAAATATAATCTTGAAGAAACTGTAGTTAGGTTAATTTATAAATTGCGTTCTGAACAGTTAGATTTAATTGAAAATTCCGCAATTCATAAAGCTTTAAGTACAGCGCACATCTATACAATTCAACCAGAATTAGTTAGTCAATTAGCTAAACCGCGTATTCCTGAATTAAACGCTAGTAGCAGTATAGATCCGATGGAAGCATTAAGAACATACTTAAATAATCGGGATGATTTAAAAGATATTGCTACAACTATGTTAGAAGCTGCACAAACTTTATTAGAAGATGAAGAAATATTGCTCAATAATCTTTAGTTAACGCAGATAAACGCAGATAAACGCGGATATTTCATGAGATAAATTAACTTAAATTTAACGGTTAGTTTGTCAATCATCTGGCAAAATTGTTATATTTCAGAAACTAGGTTTTACTGGACTTTTTATGTCCTTCTACCCTCAAATTAAACAATTTGTCATCGGTAAATCTCTACCTACTAGCGCCCACAGTGAGGAGAGATTAAGTAATGCTGCTGCTTTGGCGGTTCTTTCTTCGGATGCGCTTTCTTCTGTTGCGTATGCGACTGAGGAAATTTTATTGGTGTTGGTGGCCGCTGGTAGTGGTGCTTTGGGTTTGTCTCTACCTATTGCGATCGCCATTATATTTCTCTTGGGAATAGTTGTTCTTTCCTATCGTCAAACCATCCGCGCTTATCCTCAAGGTGGTGGTTCTTACATCGTCGCTAGGGAAAATCTCGGTTTATATCCCGGTTTGGTAGCTGGTGGTTCGTTGATGATTGATTATATTTTAACCGTAACTGTCAGTATATCTGCGGGTACGGCGGCTTTAACATCAGCCATTCCCGCACTGCAACCCCATACAGTGCTTTTGTGTTTAATTTTCATCTTTTTATTAATGTTGGCAAATCTGCGCGGTGTGAAAGAATCTGGTAGGATATTTATGATTCCTACTTATGCGTTTATTGCCAGCATTTTTCTGCTAATTATTGTCGGTTTGTTTAAACAAGTTACGGGACAAGTTATTACAGAATATCCACCAATTCCTATTACTAAAGAATTGAGTTTGTTTTTCATTTTACGGGCTTTTTCTGCTGGTTGTACAGCATTAACTGGGGTAGAAGCTATATCCGATGGGGTGTTAGCTTTTAAACCTCCAGAATGGAAAAATGCACGATTAACTTTATTTTATTTGGGAACAATTCTGGGTTTAATGTTTGTAGGAATTACATTTTTAGCTAATTCTTATCATGTTGTTCCCGCAGAAGGACAAACGGTAGTTTCTCTTTTAGGAAGAGAAATTTTTGGTAATAGTCCGGTTTATTATTTTGTGCAAATTGTCACTTTATTGGTTTTGTTGTTAGCAGCAAATACCAGTTATGCCGATTTTCCTAGACTGTGTTACTTTTTAGCAAGAGATGGTTTTTTACCCCGTCAATTAGCATTATTAGGCGATCACTTAGTTTACTCTAATGGTATCGTTCTCCTGAGTATTTGTGCAGCCATTTTAGTCATCATCTTTAAAGGACAGGTAAACGCTGTTATTCCTCTTTATGCAGTGGGTGTATTCACATCCTTTACCCTTTCTCAAGCAGGAATGGTACAACATTGGTTTAAAGAAAAAAGCCAAGGTTGGAAAGCTAGTGCGATCATGAACAATTTAGGTGCGATCGCCACTTTTATCGTTCTCCTAGTCATTATTTCGACAAAATTCCTCTTAGGTGCTTGGTTAGTTGTAGTTGCAATTCCCGTTGTAGTCAGTCTTTTTGTAGCCATTCATCGTCACTATCAATATGTAGCACAACGCCTCAGTATTCAAGACATAGCACCCCGGAGTTATATACCCAAACCAAAACCAGAAGTGATCACCCATCCTGCATTGGTGATAGTTGGCCAACTCAACCGAGGAACAGTAGAAGCTTTAGACTATGCTCGCACAATAGCAGATGAAATAGTCGCTGTTCATGTAGATATTGGTTCAACAGATCAGGAAAAACTGCAAGAAAAATGGCGCAATTTAGAGTCAGATATTCCCTTAAATATTATTGACTCTCCCTATCGTTCTGTAATTAGCCCCATTGTGAATTTTGTCAGTGAATTTGAAGAACATCACCCCGATGTTTTCACCACAATTATTATTCCTGCTTTTGTCACCCGCAATTGGTGGGATAGCATTCTGCACAACCAAACGACTTTATTTTTAAAGAATGCTTTAAGAGCAAAGAAAAGTCGCGTTGTTACAACTGTCAGATATTATTTGTAAAATCATTTGTAGGGGTTGAGCAGTGCTAAACATCCACTTATTTAAATGATTGAGAAAATTAAAAAAATCTTGCTGCATCTACTTGCTGCATCTATATTAGAAGCAGCATCAAATCTATTAGCAAATAAGATTTATTGCAGATTCCCTGCACCAACTAATAACCTTCCCCTCTATTCAATCTTTCTTCATGTTTGGTAATTACCCACAGTGCATGAATACTACCGGGAAGCCAACCCAGCAAGGTTAACAAAATGTTAATTATCAAAGTTATACCTACACCCTCTGTTAGAAATACTCCCACAGGAGGTAAGAACAAACCAAGCAGCAAACGAGTTAATTTCATGGGATGATTCCTATTTTTTCAAAACTACTTACTTGCTTTCATTTAAGATTCAGTCGTGATTTGACTATTATTGCCTTGTAACTCCAGATTTCTTTCTGCAAAGTATTTATTGATGAAGGTATTAGCCAAAGATAGAACTACTGGAGCGAGAAGAAAAGCGATAATTCCCTGCACTCTAAACCCAGGAACTAAAACTGATGCTAACCAAAAACAAATGCCGTTGACTATTAAAGAAAATCCACCGAAAGTTACATAAGTCAATGGTAAGGATAGGGTGGAAATAATTGGTTTAATTGAACCATTAATCGCACCAATTACTAACCCAGCAATTAAAGCTGCGGGAAAATTGGCAATTCTAACACCAGGAAAGATGATATCGACAATTAACAAGCTTAATGCTGTAGCGAGTGCGGTTAAAAATGTCGCCCACATTATTTTTACCTCTCTAACTGCTACCTTTATTTTTCAAGAATTTTGCAGTTTTCACATCTGTTGCTAGATAGGATTGAGGTATATCGAAAGGATGATTTTTCACTTATAGGAAACTGGAGTCTTTTCCAGTCAGCGGTTTTCACTCCTGACTCCTGACTCCTGACTCCTGACTCCTTGCTTATTGTTTGACTGCTTTCATTGATAAACCAATGCGTTTTAATTTTTCGTTCACTTCTAATACTCTGACTTTTACTACTTGTCCAACTTTAACTATTTTCTTGGGATCATCTACAAATCTATCTGCAAGTTGGGATATGTGAACTAAACCATCTTGATGTACTCCGATATCAACAAATGCACCAAAGTTAGCAACGTTGGTGACTATTCCTTCTAGTTCCATTCCCTCTTTTAAATCGCTAATTTCTTTTATTCCTTCTTTGAATGTTGCATACTTAAATTCTGCACGGGGATCTCTTCCTGGTTTTTCTAGTTCGTTGAGAATGTCACGCAGGGTTGGTTCTCCAATGGTGTCAGTTACGTATTTTTTGAGGTTGGTTTTTTTCAGGTTTTCAGCTATTTGTGTTACCTGTTTTAATGGTACTTGTAAATCTTTAGCGATCGCCTCTACTACAGGATAACTTTCTGGGTGAACTGCGGTGTTATCTAGGGGGTTTTCTCCATTTCTAATTCTTAAAAAACCTGCTGCTTGTTCATAAGCTTTTGGTCCTAGTTTCGCTACTTTTAACAGTTGTTTGCGATTTTTGAATGCGCCGTTTTGGTTGCGATAAGCAATTATATTGTTAGCAACTGTGGGGGTAATTCCTGAAACAAAGGTGAGCAATTCTTTGGATGCGGTGTTTAAATCTACTCCCACATAATTCACACAACTTTCTACTGTTTCATCGAGTTTCTTTTTCAGCAATTTTTGATCAACGTCGTGTTGATATTGTCCCACACCAATTGATTTGGGGTCAATTTTTACTAATTCTGCTAGGGGATCTTGTAATCTTCTCCCGATACTAATTGCACCTCTGACGGTAACATCTAAATCAGGAAATTCTGCTAGTGCAACTTTGCTGGCTGAATATATGGAAGCACCAGATTCATTGACTATGACTTTAACAGGTTTGCGTTCACAAGTTGTTAATACTTCTGTTACAAATTCATCGGTTTCACGGGATGCTGTTCCGTTACCAATGGCGATTAATTCAATGTTGTATTTTTGAATTAATTTCTTTAGTGTTTGTGCTGCTTTTTGTCGTTGTTCTGCTGCTTGATGAGGGAATACGGCTTGATATTCTAAGAATTTACCTGTTTGATCTAAAACTGCAACTTTGCAACCTGTTCTAAAACCTGGATCTATGGCTAATGTGGGTTTCATTCCCGCAGGTGCAGATAATAATAATTCCCGCAAATTAGCTTCAAATGTTTTGATTGATTCTATATCAGAATAAGTTTTTTTCTCAGAAATTACTTCACTGATAAGAGAAGTTTTCATCAAGCGGTTAAAGGCATCTTTTAACATTGCTTGATAAAAGTCTCTGATATTTCTAACTTTGGTTTTAATTTCTTGAGATTCTAAATAAGAAAGTACAAAATCTTCATCAAAATCAATGTCAAAATTTAAGATTTTTTCTGCTTCACCCCGACACAAAGCCAGCATATTATGAGGGGCGATATTTTTGACTTTAATTTGATAATTGCGGTACATTTCAAATTTGGTTGTACCTTCTGGATGTTCTTCTTTAATACGGGAAACAAATACCCCTTCATCTAAGAAATAATCCCGCAGATAGGCGCGTAATTCTGCTTTTTCTGCTACTTCTTCAGCTAAAATATCTGATGCGCCTTTTAATGCTTCCTCTGCATTTTTTACGCCTTTTTCTTCAGAAATATATTTTGCCGCTTCTGTTTCTAAGTCAGCACCTACGCCATTTTTCACATTTAATGATTTAATAAATGCTGCTAAAGGTTCTAGTCCTTTCTCTCTAGCGATAGTTGCACGGGTGCGGCGTTTTGGTTTGTATGGTAAGTATAAATCCTCAAGTTCTGTTTTTTGTAAACAGGAGGTTATTTTCTGCTGTAGTTCGTCTGTCAGTTTACCTTGTTCTGATATAGCATTTAAAATTACTTGCTTTCTTTCTTCTAATTCTGTTAAGTATGTATGCCTATCAGATAAGTCCCGTAACTGCACTTCATTCATTTCTCCAGTGCGTTCTTTGCGATACCGTGCAATAAAGGGAATTGTCGCACCCTCAGCGAAAAGTTCCAGTGCGTTCTGCACCTGATGGGGTTTAAGTTCTAGTTCTGTTGCTAGTAATTGCGGAATGTTCAACATTCGATTTTTTAGTTAAAAATGCTACTTCAAAATTTAATATGCTTGCTCAATATGCCAGTACAAGCCTGTAAATTTCATAATATACCCAATTATATACCCAATTATATACCCAGTTATATAACTTAAACTGTTTCCTATCCTCAGTTTAAGCTTTGTTCAAGAAAAATATTGTAAAATTCTTGTAAAGGAAACATACGTAAGTGTATAATCAATTCTTATTCCTCCTATAGGTTGAATCTATGGATTTCAACCATGAGGCTGTTAGTTCAGGATTGGTTAAAATGCCTTTGTTTTTTCTGATTCCATTATTTACTGGGTTAATTACTGGTTACTTTTGGAACAAACATAATGATGAAGTTGCTTATATTTCAGGTGTATTGACGGCTGTAACGCTGATTCTGAGCCTGATTGTTGCACCTTGGCAAATTCAGTTAAGTTTGTTAGTTTTTGTACTTTTATTTTCTAACAAGTTGTTGAAGAAATATTATTAAACGGTTTGTGGTAAAACAGTAGCAATGCGACTCTACACACTCAAAGAGTGTACATGGCGTTGCTACGTGGTTTCATCCATTTGAAATGCGTTGGTTATATTTCGTTCTAAAATCATGATCTAGTTACCAATCACCAATCACCAATCACCAATCACCTATTACCAATCACCAATCACCAATCACCAATCACCAATCACCAATCACCAATTACCAATCACCAATTACCAATCACCTATTATGAATTAATTTCTCCTCTCACTAAAATTACTGTACTATCAACACCAGAAGCAATATTTTCAGGAATATTACCGTGAATTGCTTGTTGTAATAAACCCTCACGAGAAGCACCCAAAACTACAACATCAAAATCTTCTTTCTTGACTAAATTAATTACCCCTTCGGTAACAGAATCAGCTTCTATAGGTGTTGCAAAAACATTACTATGTAAATTGCGGTGTCGGATTAACTGACGAGTATATTCTTCTAAAAATTGCAGATTTGGTTTTAATTCCGATGGTTTAAATACTTGAGTGAGGCGAATTTCTGGCTCATTTCCTAATGTGACTAAAGCTGGTAATAATTTAATGGCTATAGGTGCATTTGGTCCCCCTGCCATTGGTACTAACCAACGATTAAAATGGGGAGGTTCTGAATAATTGCCTAACTTCACAACAACTACATCACAGGTAGCTTGACGAATTATAGTGTCAACAACAGTACCAAAAATACGGCCGGGGGTAGAAGTATTTCCTTTCCAACCCATGAACATTAAATCTATATGACGTTCTTTGATTGTTTCTAAAATTGCTTGCCCAACATCATGGGCAACTCGTATTTGTGTATGAATAGGAATATGCAATTTTTTGGCTAAAGCTTCCGCGTGTCTGAGTAAGCGACGACTTCTTGTAGTTCTGACTTCTGTTTCTGATGGGGAACTGTTACGGGATACTAAAATAATTTGTAAACACTCTAATTCATAATGGCGATCGCGGGCAATAGTAGCAGCCATTTGTAACAGAGTGTCTGCTGTATCTGGGTTAGCAAGTGTAACTAATAATCTACCTCTACCCACACTAGGCGATCGCGTTTGGTACACTACATAAGATGGTTCTGGTTGTGGTCCAGTCATACCATTTTTACAGTTCAGATGATCTGCTTCTGCTCTAATAATATCTGCACGAGTAATAATACCAATCAATTTTTGTTTTTCTACCACTGGTAAACGACTAATTTGATAACGATCCAGTAAATACAGTACATCACTCAAAGTTTGTGTCGGCTTAACTGTGATTGGTTTTGGTGTCATTATTTCCCTTAAAACTGTATGCCGGAAGGGGTAAACATTTTGTATATCTGATTGAGTAATAATTCCCACTAATTGATTTTTTTCTACCACTGGAAAACCCCGATGATGAGAACGAGAAAAGGCTTGAATTGATTCTTCTATAGACATTTCTGCCTCTAGAGTTTCTACCCGTTGCTGCATTACATCCTTGGCTGTTAATTCAGTTAATACCCCTTCAATTGGAGCATTTTTCTGAAGTTTGATCCCATTTAATAGTAAAAGTTTTTCATACAGTGAACCAGGTAAAACTTGATCCGCAACTAAATAAGAAGTGACAGAAACAATCATCAAAGGTAATACAAGATTGAAATCTGTCGTCATTTCAAAAATAATCACAATAGCTGTAATTGGAACTTTAGAAACGGCGCTAAAAAAGCCCCCCATTCCTGCTAAAGCGTAGGTAGTCGGAGAACCAAAACCCCACAGTTGAAACTCACAAACTCCAACTATATGACCTAAACAAGAACCTAAAATTAAACTGGGTGCAAATAATCCCCCTGGAGCGCCAGAACCAAAGGCAATTAATGTTAAAATAAATTGACTAATAAAAGTGATAATTGCTAACAAAAGATTCGGTTGACTGGCAATCATATACTCCCGTAAACCAGCATTATCACGATAATATTCCGGGAGTAAAGCCACTATTAAACCCGAAATCAAGCCTGCTAAAGCCACTCTTAAAGATAAGCTAATGTGTAATCTCCGATAAGTTTTAATACTGAATATTAAACCGTGATTAAATACAGCACCTAGCAACCCTGCCAACACACCTAACAATAAAAATATAGGAATTTCTTGCAGGGAAAATTGGCTAGAATAGTCCATTAATTCTAGGTTTAGTTGCAAACTTCCACCACCTAATAACCGGGAAATTACACCACCGATAAAACAGGCAATAATGGCAGTTCCTAAAGTTAGTCCTGATAAATCTTGGAGTAACTCTTCAATAATAAATAATACCCCAGCAATAGGGGCATTAAAAGCAGCGGATAAACCAGCACCTGCACCTGCGGCGATCATTTGGCGGCGATGTTCTGGGGAAGTGGGAAAAGTGCGACTCATTCCGGCCGCTAAACCTGCACCTACTTGGACAGTGGGGCCTTGTCTTCCTAATGTGATCCCCGAACCCAAGGCAATGATAGCACTGAGTAACTTAATTAATGCCACTCGCCAGGATAACTTAATAGGAACATTAGCAAGACTAGCTTTAACTTGAGGAATACCACTACCTGCGGCCTCTGGTGCTAACCTTTGTACCAACCAACCTGCTAAAAAGCCAAAACTCATCCCAATTAAAGGTAAAGTTAGCCAAGCTGGTAAAAGTTGGGTACTGTGAACTCGCCATGTTCCCAACCAACCTGAACCTTGTTTAAGTAATACTGCTGATAAAGCCGCAATAATTCCTATGACACAAGCTTCAATATTGGCATAGCCCATTGAAGATATTGCTAAACTTTTTTTGGACTGCCACAAGTTGCGAAAACGCTGGGTTAGTATGTCCAGGGAAATCATAATTTAAAATTTAAAATTCAACATTCAAAATTGAAAAATAACCTCCATAAATCATAATTCTCTATAATTGGTGATTGGTGATTGGTGATTGGTGATTGGTGATTGGTAAAATTATTAGCTATTCTCTCTTACCTTCTTACTGTCACCTGTCACCTGTCAACTGTCACCTGTCTCCTGAAATCAACTATTTTTCCCAGTTGTAGAAAGTCCTTCCACTATCAAAGATGGAGTATAACAAGAACCATTCCAGTCTGCATCCCCACCGAGTTTAACTATTTGTTTGAGGGCTGTGTAAACATTGCCGGCGACCATTGTATCTTTAACTCTACCAATTATTTGACCTTTTTTTACCAAATATCCCAAATCAATATTGATAGAAAAATCACCAGAAATTCCTCCTCCTCCTCCTAGCATTTGATCGACTATTAAACCTTCATCCATATCTTGAATTAATTCTTGTAACGTTGCTTTACCAGGTTGGATGAGAAAGTTAAATAAACCAGGGGTGGGATAACTACCCAAACCAGGACGAAAACCATTACCAGTGCTACCAATACCTAATTGTCTGCCAATAGTGCGATCGCTATAAAAATTGCGTAAAATTCCGTTTTCGATAAATATCAAAGACTTGGTAGGATTGCCTTCATCATCAAAAGGACAACTGTAAGGACCTGCTTGGGGGTTTTGGTAAAGGGTGAGAGAGGGTGCAACAACAGGTAGACCCTTTTTTTCTGCCCAAGGAGAAGCTTTTTCCAAGACTTGCTTATCCATTTAATGCCGCTTGCACAGTTCCCCAAAGCATATCCGCAGCTTTGGAAGTAAATAAAACTGGAAACCGACCGCTAGGGGTAGAAACGTTTTCTTTTGCCCAATTTAATCGCTGTAAAATTTGATTCGCCACTCTGGCGGGTTCAAGTTCACCGCGTTGAGTTTGTCCATCAGCAACACTGAGAAAATCATCACCCCTGACCCATTCTGCGGACATATAGCAACTGAGAGTAGTATCAGTATAGTGACAATCCAAACCTTTGCTATTGATTAACCGAGTATTTTCTACATCACATTCCCAATCACTATTACAGAGAACATCAGGATAGAATTCACGCACGATAGCGATCGCATTTTTGCCCCAGTCTATCAGTTTGTCCACTGGAACAGCTTCCCCCAAATCAGGGTAATATTTTTCAGAATTACTACTGAGTTCTACAGGTTCAGGGTGATTTAACTGACTGAGAACTAAAGCTCGTTCTACCATCCCTTGAGGATCTACAGAACCGTAAGCCACAGTCAGTCCTGGACGACCGTTTCGCCATAGCCGCAATGCTGTACCTTCAGATTGACTGGTTTCTAGTTGTTTTAAGCGGTTGGCCTCAAAAAACACAGGACGAGAAAGCGATCGGGACTGATACACTTCCGCAGCCTCTGCGCCAGATTTTAAAGCCAGTTCTAGCAACTGTTCCGCTAGTGTATCTTGTGACAATTTTGCAGAACCCATTTCCCTTGATTAATTGTGGATTTTGGATTTTGAACCCCAGATAGACCAGTCCATTATCCCATCAGCGTGCATCAACAGTTATTATTTTTGGGTAATTGGGGACTGGTCACCAGTCACCAGTCACCAGTCCCTACAGATTCACCTCTTGTAACAGCCAAAAACCAGCAAAAGATTGAGCTTGGGGATCGGACTGGACACCAATAAAATGCACTCCATTGGCTTGTTGTTTGGCTGCTTCAAAACCTTGTGCTTCTTTGAGCAGTTGAGGAGTTCTGATATTTGCCAAAATCCAACTTTCTGTTGCACCGGTTTCTAAAATCAATCTGTCTCCTTGACTGGTATCAAATCGCAAATAAGCTAACTCTAAACCTGACATCCACCCAGCGATAGGTAAAGCTCTAGGTGAAAAAATCAAAATCCCCGGAATGCGAGTTTCTGGGGGTAATTGTGCCAATTCTAGGGGAAAAGCTTCACCAAAGCCAATTTCCCATTCTGGCATATCTGCAAAATCTCCGGCTTCTAAACTCACAAATGCCCATTGTTTGCCTTCCAACGCATCCGGTAAACGCTGGGGTAAGGGTCTTTCTAAGCGCACAGAAAGATTTGTACCGCCTTGATATCCTGGTTCTTGGGGATAAACTTCCTCCATTCGCTGTTGTATCCATTGATTGAGAATCAATGCTTTCCGACTAGGTAAGGCAGGAATACCTATATCTTGACAGGCTTTGGTAATCATATTATTCATTTGCCGACGGAAAAAGCGGATTTTAATTGGTGCTTTTCCCGCTTTCTTGATCGCTTCTTGTAACGCTGTCCGCAACCAAACTGAATTTACTTGGGTACTAGGGCAATATTGAGCATAGCGAAACAAGGAATCTGTTTTAGTGCGTACATCAGTAGGACTTTCACACACTAAGACTTCCCAAACTTTTTTTTGATTTGCGTCCAATATCGGACGAGAGTAAAAATCGAGTTCCCAAATACTGCCCATGTTATACGATGAAATCTGGCGAGTTGATGTTTTGTTGTCTTTCCACTCTACCAATCTACAGCCGCAATGAACGATCATTCATTACTCATCATCGGCTCTAATTGTCGCACTTGTGCTGGTAAATGTTGTTCCATCCAATTACTCAAATCCGAGAGAAATTCACGATAATTAAGATCACAATGTAAATCGTGATATGCTCCCGAATATTCAATACGCAACTTATCTGGGTAAGTTACTCGTTGATAAAAAATTTCACTCCCCTCTGGAAAAACCACTCTGTCAGCACCACCATGTAAAATCAATAAAGGTGCTTTCCATTCTTCAGCATGGGCATTAATCCAAGCTAGTGTAGTAAAGAACTCTGTAGAAAAACGAGCGGTAGCACGGGTATGGCGTAAGGGATCTTGAGTGTAGGTAGCTACAATTTTCGGATCTCTTGAACCTGCGGTGATGTCGAGTCCAGTATTTAAGGAGAAACGCGGCCACAACCTCGAAAGCATTTTTCCCAGCAGTACGCGCACTGGTGATACTCCCACTTCTCCAATACTAGGTGCAACTGCAATCACTCCCTGTAATGCAGATATCTCTTCTGGATGGCGCAAAGCATATTCTAAAACTATCATTCCCCCCATGCTGTGTCCAAATAGAAAAATTGGACATTCTGGTTGTTGCTGTTGCATCATTTTTAAGAATGTTCGCACATCATCACGAAACTCGGACCAAGTATTAATGTAACCTCTTTGACCTGGTGATTGTCCATGACCACGCAAATCTAAGCCATAAACAGCATATTGCTGAGGTAACAAATGTTCAATTATATTTTTGTAAAGTCCGCTGTGTCCTCCGAGTCCATGTACTAATGCTAATATCCCCCTGATTTTACCCCCTGGATTCCAGTTTTGATAATACAGATCAATTCCCCCAACACCTTTAAATGTGCCTACGCTGTGGTAAATAGTCATGATTAGTTTTTTACCTAATTTCCCAGCAAGTTTTTAGCTTATCAACGTACATTGTAGGGAAAATATCTTCTAACTGTGGGAGGATTACAGAAATTTTGGTGATTGGTGATTGGTGATTGGTGATTGGTGATTGGGTTGTTACAGTATGTTGTAAAGATGGAAAATAATAACGAGTCTGATAATTTACCGCTTTTGACTGAGAACGCTATTAAACGGGTTTGGGAAGGTGTGGCGGCGGCGAGCGATCGCACTATTCGAGATACTATTGATACTACTCTCAATCAGTTATCTGCTATTGATCAGGAAAATACAGAACCGCGAGTTAATGCTAATATCAGACGTTGGGTGTTGCGATCGCTCATTCATTGCTTTTTCCGTGTCCATGTAGAAAATATGGAAAATATACCGCAGACATCAGCTATTTTAGCTGCTAATCATCTCCATCATTTTGATCCCTTGATTTTACTCGCAGAAATACCGACTCAATCGTATTATTATATTCTTGGTGATGCCCGCACTCTCTATAATAAATGGTGGAAACGCCTGATTTTAGGTTTTGCAGGTGGTGTTATTCCTTTGGAACGCATTTGGGGAGAAGAACAGGCTGTTATTGCTGCTGCTGAAGCGGGAAGGGATGATTTAAAGGAACTGGCAGAAGTTATTAAAAGTACCGTTAATCCTGGTGGAAATATCCAAACAGTCCGCCGCATAGACCGCATTGTTTCGGCAATTTTAGCCCGTGGGGATGGGTTGATGATTTTTCCCGAAGGTAGACTGGGAAATGCTGAGGGTCGTTTGCATCCCCTAAAACGGGGAACTGTAATTTATGCGTTGCGGGCTGGAGTGCCAATTGTACCCATAGCATTAATCGGCACTCATGATTTATTTTGGAGAAAAAAGTTAACAATTTGGGTAGGTGAACCTTTGTATTTTCCTGCAACTTCTCGGCCAAAGCGTCAGGAAATAGATGTAGCTGTGGAAACTTTGGAACAAGCAATAAGGGATTTGTTACCTACAGATTATCATGAACCGGAGGGGATAAAGTTGTTACAACATTTTTTGAATCGGATGTTGTGGTAATAAGATTTTTGATCACGCAGAGTCGCAGAGTCGCAGAGAGGAAGAAAAAGGAAATAAGCACCCAAATTGTTATAGTCTATTCCTAAATTTAAAAATCCTTAACCGCAGTTATTTAAAATGCAAATAGACTTTCACCACGGTGTTACCTACGTAGTGGCACGACTAGCGGGTTTTAAACATGAAGATGCTAGTATTATCGCTTACTGCGCCCAATATGTAGATGATGCCATTAATGGCGGTATTATTAAATTTGATAATGGGGCGATGTTTACCCGCATCAGTTCAGCGCATAAGATGTTAGATTATCGCAACTTTCAAGAATTAGCAAATTATCATGTGTGGATACCTTTTCATTTTTTACCAGGAAATGGGGGTAAAAAAGCAGGTGAGAACCCGGAAGGAAAGTTTATTGAAAAGTTAATTTGTCGTCCTAATAGTGATGTTGCACAGCAGATGGTAAGGGAGTGTATTCAATGTCGTCAAACTGCTTATAGTTTACATCGTTTAGGGATTACAATGCACGTTTATGTTGATACTTGGGCGCATCAAGGTTTTGCAGGTGTTAACCATCGAGTTAATGAAGCGAAAAAATTACTTGATGAAAATGACAAACCTGATAAAAATTTGATGGATAGATTGAAAAATTATTTTGTTAGTGAAGCTTTACCTTTAGGACATGGTGCGGTTTTAAGTCATCCTGATAAACCTTATTTACGTTGGGGTTATATTAATGGTAGAGGTGAGAAAATTAGACGCAATAATCCTGAAGATTTTTTAGAAGCTGCTGATAATATGTGTAAGGCTATGCAGCGTTATTTATTAGGTGATGCTGATGCCATTGTACCAGGTTTACCGGAAGCAGATAAAAGTTTAATTGCTTGGATGTTAGAAAATATTAAAGATAAAAATGGTCATGCACGTCATCACAAATGGTTAGATGCTATTTCTCAAGGTAAATTTAGTTTTGGAGATGCTAATGTAGACTATATTCCTAAAGGTCAAGGGTCTTGGAAATATCAAGCTTTACGAACTGAAAAAGCAGTTGATAAGGATAATGAAATTTTCCACTATCATCCTAGTTTTTTAGTCAGTAATTGGAAATTATTTCACGACGCTTTACAAGCACATCAATTTTATATTATTCATGATTTATTACCTAAATATGGCATTTGTGTAGCTTAATTTAGGTGAATTTTAGACCCCAACTTCTGGTATTATATTGTAAAAAAGTCGGGAATATTTGCATTTTAAAATATGGATTAAATTAATATTCCAACTAACCAACAGCAAAATTTGTATAGGGTCGAATTTTGGGATGACGGAAACCAAGTACAATTAATTTGATAATCTTGTTCTTGATTAAAATCTGTCCTAGTTCTATTGTAAACAATTATGGTAGATATCACGTCTTGACATACTCAATTTATTGGATAATGTTGAAAAAACTAACCTTGCAACAATCCTTTAAAGAAATAAATCATGTTCATAAAAATCATTTCTATCCACAGCATGACGTGATCCAACCATGCTAAAATTTGCTCTAATGGGTGTTTTTCATACCCGATAAATGTAGCGGTTGTCTCTATCCAGTCGGGTTTTAATTTATGTTTTTGTTGTTGTTTTTCCGCTTCTCTTTCATTTGCAAAACTAGATTCAGGTGTTGATGATACAGATTTTTTGTTTTTAAAAACCTTCCTTTCCTTTGTATTTAATACTTCTTGATTTTTGTCTTCTGTGGTGTTAGCCTTGATTTCTGCTGTGATTTCCAAATTACCAAATAAATCACCCCAAGTTAACCAAGAATCTCCGGTTAACTCAGATGTTTGAATTTGCCGAGTATCAATAAATGTGTTAACAGTTTGGTTGGGAATTTCATGAAATTTATAGTCTTTTTCATCTTCCCTAAGTTGGGGAATTTTTCTACCACCAAAAAAGTAATTAATTGCAGATTCAATTAAAGCTGGAATATTCAAAGTTGGCTGTTCTAAATTATCAGCATTTACAGAAATTTCTCCCCTAGCTTCTACCTGTTCTTTCCCATAAATAAAGATATCTAATTGAGTTTTGGCAACTTTAATAATTCCCTGACTTTGTTGTTTTACAGGCACAATTGCTTTAGCTTCTAATTTGGCTAAGGCTGTATCTAAAAATGCTAAAATTTTACCAGGATAAGATTTGATTTCTAGGGTGTTTTGATTTTCGGTAACATTTGTTATACTAGAATCTGAACTATTAGTTAATTTGTTTAAAATCCGGTCAATTTCTGGTAATAAATTCTGCTCTTTTTGGGCTGCTACTAATTGTAAAACTTGGGAATATTCGGCAATTTCTTGATTAATTGTATCATTTAATTTTCTTTGTTGGGATATTGTCAAAACATCAAAAACTTTGTTATTGTCGCTGACAAGTACCAAATCTCTAGTTTCTAATTTGACAGCAATTCCCTGTACAGTGGGGATATGATGCTGTAAAGTATTTTCTGATGGTAATTTCGGCGCTTTTTGAGTTTGCAACCACCCAAAACTATGAGTGATTTTTTCCCAGGTTTTACCTAAGAAACCTGAAGATTTGACATTTTGTAAAGTTTCTGATTCAGCAGCGGCAGCAGATGGTAAATTTTTAACTAATTCTATGACGTTCTGAATAGGCGTGTCTGCTGGTGGGGGAGTATGGGATTTTAAGTATGTTTGGGTGGTCTTAGCTGAAGTTTGTAATTTCTTTCCTGGTTGTTTATCAGGCTGCAATGCTTGATACAGTGGATAAAGTAACGCCTCTACACTCCATTTTGTAGCAACTTGTAAGTTACGGATGGTACTTTCTAATTTTTGACTCAACCGCCGAGATTGCTGATTGAAGAAGTTAAATACTTTACTTTGATAAGGACGAGATGAACTGGAGGACATGATATCAATATAATTAGTCTGTAATTAGGCTGAGTTTTGATTAATTTTGCCGATTCTTGTGAAATGTGATTGCCCGTAACTTGTGATTGAGATTTAGTTAGTGATATAATCATAACTGAAAATAAATTCAGATGAGTTTAATTTTGACAATCTCAATTTATGTTTAAGTTCTGAGCGTGGTTTTCTCTTGTGAATTTTCATTGTTGATTTTCTCTAACTTTTCATTTTACTCCTATGGATACTACATCTATATCAAAGACTGTTGAAAATTTACGCTCTTTATGTCAAATTAATATCCTTTCTTCTTGGGTTTATCAGCAAGGTAATTTAGAAGTTAATGAGTTAGAAGTTAATGAGGTAGTAAATTCTGATCTATCTGACTGGCAATCTGTTAAGATAAATCAGAAAAATCAGGTTGTTTGGGATGGGGGAAAACAGGTTCTTTGGTTAGCGCAAAGGTTCACTGTTCCTGAAAGTTTGCAAGGTTATCCTTTATCTGGTTTGTCTTTGCGGTTGTCTTTGCTTTGGTGGGCTGATGCGGTTGAGGTTTATGTTAATGGTAATCTGGTTTTAATTGGGGATTTATTTGATTGTTCCCCACGGGTGCTTTTAAGTCAAGGGGTAAAACCGGGTGATGCGTTTTTTGTTTGTTTGCGGTTGGTGAGTCCTGGTCATTGTGATGGTGCTTTGGTGCGATCGCTTTTAATTTTTGAGTCTTTGGGTTACAATGATGTAGACCCGGGTATTGTGGCTGATGAGTTGGCTATTACTCATGTTCTTTTGGAAAGGTTTTCACCGCAGGGTTTAGCTGGTTTGGTTGCGGGGGTTGATGAGGTAAGGAACCGCAAAGGCGCAAAGAACGCAAAGGAAGAGAGGGAAGAAGAAGATTGGAAGAATGTTGTTTTTAACCTACGTCAGCTTTTACTTCAATCCAAAATCCAAAATCTAAAATCTAAAATATATTTGTTGGGTCATGCTCATTTAGATTTAGCATGGTTATGGCCTGTTTCAGAAACTTGGAACGCTGCACAAAATACTTTTGAGTCGGTTTTAAGGTTACAATCAGATTTTTCTGAGTTAATATTCTGTCATTCTACTCCTGCTTTGTATGCTTGGGTTGAGGAAAATCGTCCTCTGTTATTTCGGGAGATTCAAAGTCAGGTAAAATCTGGAAGGTGGGAGGTTTTGGGGGGTTTCTGGGTTGAACCAGATTTGAATTTGATCTCTGGTGAGTCTATTGTTAGACAATTATTATATGGTCAGCGTTATTTTTTGCAGAAGTTTGGAAAAATATCTCCCATAGTTTGGGTCCCTGATACTTTTGGTTTTTGTGCAACTTTACCACAGTTTTTGGTAAATGCAGGGGTTGAGTTTTTTGTTACTCAAAAGCTACGCTGGAATGATACTACTAAATTTGATTATGGTTTATTTTGGTGGCGATCGCCAGATGGTAGTCAAATATTAAGTTATATGTCTGCTCTCATCGGGGAAACTATTGATCCGGTTAAGATGACTCAATATCTGTGTGAGTGGCAAACTCAAACGGGTTTATATGATGCGCTTTGGCTTCCTGGTGTCGGTGATCATGGTGGTGGTCCTACTCGTGATATGCTAGAAGTAGCACGACGCTGGGAACATTCCCCCATTTTACCCAAGTTGCAATTTTCCACCGCCGAAAATTATCTACAACATATAAAATTAGACTCGGAAAATTTACCCGCACCTCTCCCAATATGGGAAGATGAGTTATATTTGGAATTTCATCGCGGATGTTATACGACTCACGCAGATCAAAAACGCTACAATCGTAAATCTGAACATCTATTATATCAAGCTGAGTTATTCGCAACTCTGGCAACTTCTATATATGGTTGTGAATATCCGAAAATGGAAATAGAAACTTCTTGGAAAAAAGTTCTGTTTAACCAGTTTCACGATATTTTACCCGGTTCTTCTATTACCCAAGTTTATCACGATGCGTTACCGGAGTGGGAAGAAGTTCAACAAGTGGGAAATAGAATTTTAGATGATGCTTTAAGGGCGATCGCATCTCACATTACTTTACCACAACCACCCGAACCTAATACTATTCCTATAATAATTTTTAACTCTCTCAACTGGGAGCGATCGGAAGTTATACATATTATAATGAACCGCAAAGAACGCAAAGAACGCGAAGTCAAGAGTGTTTCAGAGGGTGCTTTTGTTAGTTCCCATATTTTTAGTTTAGAAGATCAGAGTTGGAAAGTTTACGATGTTCAAGGAAATGAAGTTACCACCCAACAAACCGCAAATTCTTTATTATTTTTCGCAACTGTCCCATCTATAGGATATCAAATATATTGGCTTTCTCCCACATCGGAAAAATCAAACATTGCAAAAAACGAACTTCCGAAAAATTGGACTTTAGAAAATGAATATCTCCAAGTAAAAATTAACCCCCAAACCGGAGATATAGACAGCATTTTTGATAAAAACCAACAACGGGAAATATTAAACGGTGCAGGAAACCAACTCCAAGCTTTTCAAGATAGTGGACAATATTGGGACGCTTGGAATATTGATCCAAATTATAGCACAAAACCCCTACCTCCAAGCGAATTACTATCAATTCAATGGTTAGAACATGGAGAAATTCAACAGAATTTACAAGTGATTCGTAAAATCGGTAAATCTGAATTTACCCAAAATTACATCTTACAAAAAAGTACCCCCATCCTTAAAATTAATAATACTGTAAATTGGCAAGAAAATCAAGTATTAGTTAAAACCAGCTTCCCTTTAAATTTTACCACCGAAACTGCAACTTATGAAATCCCCTGCGGAGTCATTAACCGCCCAACTAACCCCCAAACCACCGCAGAACAAGCAAAATGGGAAGTACCCGCTTTACAATGGGCGGATTTAACCACAGAAACAGATAGCGGAAAATACGGTTTTAGCTTACTCAATGATTGTAAATATGGATACGATGTTAAACCCAATCAAATCCGTCTGACATTATTAAGAAGTCCCAACTGGCCAGACCCAGAAACAGATAGAGGAATACACGAATTTACCTATAGTTTATATCCTCATCTTGGCAGTTGGCAAGAAGCGGAAACAGTGAAAAAAGGATATGAATTAAATATACCATTAAATGTGTTGATAAATCCAGAAATCAAAAAATCTGCATCTGGTATTTTACCGAATCAAAGTTTTATCAAATTAGCAGATAATAATTTAATTATCACAGCTTTTAAAGTCAGTGAAGATGATAGTAAAAAAATCATTTTGCGTTTTTATGAATGTCATGGAGAAACAGCAGAGTTAGGTTTAGAAAGTGCATATTTTAGGTTAGGGGAAGCGGTTGATTTATTGGAGAGGAAGGTAAATGAGGAAGTTGGAAAAATCGCACCTTGGAAAATTGGAAGTTTTGAAATACTTGTCTGAATCAGGATTTTCAGGATGGTAATTTTTAGATGGTTTGTTTGTGTTTAAAGTTGTATTTGTCTGATTCAGACAAATAAAATCCCCAACTTCCCACCAAAAATCATCCAAAAACATCCTGTAAATCCTAAAATCCTGGTTATCCTGATTCAGACAAGAATATAATATAGATATAATTTCCACTAAAAACCTATGCAATCCCTCAACATTACATTACCAGATACATTAGCAAATGCTCTCAATAGTTATATCAAAGATCAGGAAAATCTATTACCTGCTAATGATATTATTGAAAATGCCATCATCGAATTTTTGAGTCAACGTGGTTATTTACCTCCAAAAAAACCAATTAACTTTACTCCTACAACTAAAGGAAGCGGATTTTTGGATACCTCGGTAAATCATGATCAAATTCTCGCTAAACAAATATACTCACAATCATTACCACCAAACACACCTTGAGAGCTATAATTGCTGACACTGGACCCCTTTATGCTGCTATAGATATAGATGATCAATATCATCAGCGTTCAAAAACTCAAATACAAAGAATCAATGCAGAAAATTTAACAATCTTAGTTCCCTTTCCTGTTTATCTAGAAACATATAATCTTTTGCTATATCGTCTGGGAACTGAACAAGCAATTAAATTTGCTAGAGATTGTATAGAATCAGTTTATTTTATTAACCCTTCCCAAGAACAGTATATAGCAGCAGCAGAAAAGACCGCTTTTTTTCCAGATCAAAAAATTACTCTCTGTGATGCTATCACTGCGATTTTATCTGAAGAAATGAAATTGCAAATATGGACTTATGACTATCATTTTGATGTTATGAAAGTGCAGGTATGGCGTTAGAATTGGTTTCATCCTGTACATCCTATCATGGATCTTCAACTCCCAACAAATAATCATTCAAAAACATCCTATAAATCCTCAAATCCTGGACATCCTGATTCAGACAAATAAAATCTCCAACTTCCCAACAAACAATCATCCAAAAACATCCTGAAAATCCTATAATCCTGGTTATCCTGATTCTGACAAAAAAATCCTCAAATAAACAACTATGAAACACCCCAAACTAGAACAAATTATGCAAGAATTATGCGATAATTTGCTTGCAACTTATCAAAATCAACTCATAGCAGTAATTCTTTTTGGTTCTCAAGCGCGTGGTGATGCTACTCCCGATTCAGATTTTGTCCTCCTAATAAAAATTCTTGATAAATACCTATTTTGCTTTTCTTTCTTCTGTCTACATAAAGACTTAGAGTTAACATTATGTCAAAGTTTTCCGTCTGCGGTTCAGTTAGTGATTTTTGAGAGAAACAATAGCTAAAATTAATAACCGCAGGACTTTCTACAGTATTATCTAAAATTCTATCAGCCCCAATTTTGGTAACAGCATCTTCAAAACTACTCACACCCCGACTTTCATCAGGAATAGTAGTTAAACAGTCCTTTAAAAATTTTAAACAACTGATAAAATTACTTTTACCTGAACCATTAGAACCGATAAAAATATTCAAATTATCTAACTCTATAGGATGCGGTAGAGACAAATTTTTATAATTCTTATTTTCAATAAGTTGTAAAATAATTTGATTCATAAATATTCACCTATATATATGAGTCGGGGATCTTAATTTTAACATCCCCAAAGGGTGGGCATAGCCCACCATCATATCAAACTAATCACGCTTTTAATCTTCGTGATCCTCAAAAGGATCAGCTAATTCCCTGCTTGGTGGACCAAAGGATGTGTAAATTGCCATACCAGTAATAGCAATCAGGATGGCAGAAAAAGAAACACCAAGAACTAAACCAGGTTCTAAGTCCATAAATTTAGAGTTATATTATGAGCGTTATCTTCTAGAGTATTACAAAACTTAACGTAAATACTATATTCTCCATTCATTAAAGTCAGGTAAACCGCCCTACCCTGATAGTGGTATTATCGTCATAGTCAGAATCATCCCAAACGTAAGGTTAAAATCCTGCTGAAATATTGCAGCACCCTACAGAGGGGAATAAAAAAATAAAAAAAGTTTTGGCAACTGATCTTAGGTGAACTATGGCACAACGGACTAAATTGGGAGATATCCTCAGACCCTTAAACGCTGAATATGGTAAAGTATCCCCCGGTTGGGGAACAACACCTTTAATGGGTGTTTTTATGGGTTTATTTTTCGTGTTCTTGCTCATTATTCTGCAAGTTTACAACAAGTCTCTGTTAATTCAAGATGTACTTGTAGACTGGCGCAGTTTAGGCGGCTAATTGCTACACAGCTATTATAACTTGGATACAAGTTAATATAGACCCGGCCTGTCCGGGTTTTTCAGTTAATAGGGAACAGGGAACTTTTAACAGGGAACGGATAAAGAATTTTTCTCCCAGTCCCCAGCGATGCACTGAGCTTGTCGAAGTGTCCCCAGTCCCCAGTCCCCAGTCACCTGATATATTTGAAGATGAGCTAAAGGAAAAAAAATAATGAATATATTTGGTATTGGTTTGCCAGAAATGGCTGTAATTATGGTAGTAGCTTTATTAATCTTTGGTCCTAAGAAACTACCAGAAATCGGTCGTAGTTTGGGTAAAACCATTCGCAGTTTCCAAGATGCTTCTAATGAGTTTCAAAACGAATTTAAGAAAGAAGCGGAAAAACTAGACCAACCTGTAAAAACCACTGCTGAACTCGAACCTAAACAAATAGAATCTACTAAACAGGATAATTCTGTCTAAAATTCTCCAAATTTCAGATTTATCCTCTAAATTAACCCAAAATCCAAAAATCGGATGACAGAAGCTGTTAAGCAACCTGCTTTGGTTATTCCCCAGTTAATAGTCGGGTTGGGGAATCCAGAGCCTAAGTATGATCAAACACGCCATAATATTGGTTTTGCGGCTATTGATGCTCTTGCCCACGCTTGGCAATTTTCTTTAACCGAAAATCGTAAGTTTCAAGGACATTTTGCAGAAGGTTTAGCACCTGGAGGCGGTAAAATTCGGCTTGTAAAACCGCTAACTTACATGAACCGTTCCGGGCAATCAGTCCAAGCGGTAATAAGTTGGTATAAAATACCTCCTGAATCTGTGTTAGTCATTTATGATGATATGGATTTACCGTTAGGGAAAACTCGCCTGCGTTTATCTGGTTCAGCAGGTGGACATAATGGGATGAAGAGTATTATTTCCCATTTAAATAGTCAAAACTTCCCCCGCTTACGCATCGGTATTGGTAAACCCAAAGGTGCAGCAAATGATGATAATGCTGACACGGTTTCTCATGTTTTGGGAAAGTTCTCTGCTACAGAATCAAAATTAATGAATGTGGTTTTAGACTTTGTGGTTGAGTGTGCAGAACTCACATTAAAGCAAGGTGTAGAAAAAGCCATGAACCGTTGTAATAGCTGGAGTGCTGAGGGATAGGAGTTAGGAGAAGGAGTTCAGGAGTCAGGAGTCAGGAGTCAGAAAGTAAATATTTATCCCCAGTCACCAGTCACCAGTCACCAGTCACCAATCACCAGTCACCATTTTTGTTAGATGGAAAGCGATTTCCGCTAACTCCATCTAAGCAAGACAAAAGGCTTACGCACTAAGTTCCACCAATAAAATTACACCCCATCAGGGGTGTGTCGCAGCTTCCTGAATTATTTTAAGAACATGGTAAAGGTATTGTGCTTGATTGATAAGGATATCTCAAGCAATCCATTACCAAACCGAATAGGTTTATTTAAAACGGCGTTTCCGTCTAGCTGCGACTGCTTTACGTTTGCGCTTTTCCAGGGGGGTTTCAAAGTGACGATGATACTTTACGTCAGCCAAAATTCCAGCTTTGGAAACCTGGCGTTTAAACCGACGCAGGGCTGAATCTATTCCTTCGTTTTCTCCTAGAACCACTTGGGTCATTCTGGGTCTTTCCTCAATTTGTCAATTATCTCCATTGTAATATTAGCCGCAAACTTAGCAAAACTATATAGTGTCATAGTGTCAAACGAGTTTGATCTTATTTTGGAATTAACTATCTTGCCCATTTAAGCTGATTCATAAATATTTTAAAATAATTAAAATTAATTAAAATTTTTACATCCTTAACTTGTAATTAAACCCACATTCCGCACCCTGATCTGGCACATAGAGAAATTACGGAAATAAGAAAGGAAACTGAGCCTAAAAAATCACATATTAGCGAAAAAATACATTGTTGAAAAAGAAAAACACCAAAAATGCC
>NZ_JACJUZ010000153.1:0-2691 GCF_014299995.1 Sphaerospermopsis sp. LEGE 00249
GTCCCCATTCCCCAGTCCCCAGTCACTAACTTTCTGGTTCGCAGTCAGGAACACCTTCTCTAAATACCCGACTAGCGAGAATATCAACCGCTTCAATGGTAATTAAATCTTGTTTATTTAATTTTTTGCCACTACTCAATAAACGATTAGCTTGACGCAAACGCGCCCTGTCTATAGCATTTCTCACACTACGAGCATTAGCAAAATGGGGCATATTCTTCCGTCTAATTAAATATTCACGGAAAGCTGTTTCTGCTTCTGAACTAAAACAATAGTTCTGATTTTTGACTATAGATTGAGCGATAATCATCAAATTATCAACACTATAATCATTAAACTCAATGTGTAACCCAATCCGGGAATTCATTCCTGGATTACTATGGAAAAAATGCTCCATTTGAGTTTTATAACCAGCAAGAATGACAACTAAATCATCTCGCTGATTTTCCATTACCTGCATCAAAATTTCAATGGCTTCTAAACCGAAATCTCCGGGATGATCAGGACGATATAAAGTATAAGCTTCATCAATTAACAAAACACCACCCATTGCATTATTTAACACTTCTCTGGTTTTGGGTGCGGTTTGTCCAATACCTTGCCCAACTAAATCATCTCTCGTGACTAAAATTACGCTTTCTTTGCGGATGTATTCTAAACGATAGAGAATTTCCGCCATCCGCATAGCTACAGTAGTTTTACCCATGCCTGGATTGCCTAAAAAGGTCATGTGTAAACTAGGCGCACCGGCATCTAAACCCAGACTTTTACGGATACGGTCAACCAACAACAAGGCCGCCATTTCTTTAATCTTGTTTTTGACGGAATTTAAACCGACTAATTCCTGATCTAATTTATCAAGAATGTCTTGTACTTGAGATTCCCGGAAAGCAGTCTCTAAATCAATTTCTCTTTCTTCAGTAAGGTTATTGTTGATTGCGGTTTTTTCTAATACCTGTTCACTCATGACTATCACCTCTGATCATGACTTTTGATAATGACTTTGATGATAGCGTCAAGTTGGGAAATATAAAAGAATGTAATTCTAATACCTCTTATATATATTTCTTTATTATCAATTTCTGAATTTAGTCATAGAGAAAAAATATAGGTAATTGGTAAAATTTCACCGGGTTTTCAATCTCTGTCCCTAAACGTAGGAAAATTGTGAGAGTATGACTTATTCTCCAGTCTTAAATTTGATTTAGGTTTTTCTCAACATGAATATTCAATTGACAAAACGGTTATTAGCGTTAGTGCTTATTGTTTTTTTAGCTTTGTTATTACCAGAAATTACTATAGCTTCTGCTGATAGTTCATCTAGTTCATCTATTTCTCCTCAAGTCATTTTCACTGCATTTAGCGAAAATACTAAAGATACTATTACTGTTTCCGAAAATGATTTAACTCCCCAGGAACGTCAAAAACTGCAAGCTGTCCGTCAAAGACGCAACAAGGAAATTCTGGTAGTTTTAGATGTTGAACAACAGAAACAACTTGCCTATCATTTACATCATGGTAGTAACCTTAACGAAGCAATAGAAGCGGTTAATTTAAGCTCAGAGCAAAGGGATTTAATTAATGCAATTATGGATTTTACTAATTTGAAATTGCAGGGAATTTTTTCCCATCATGCTTTACTTGACCGTCGTGAATAAGTTTATAGCAATTCCCTTGAATTTAGTAAAGTAAAATATTTAGATACCCCTTATTCAGCAGTTCCCCGACTTCTTTTATTTCAGGACTTACGCAAAAAATAACGAAGGTATAAGACCGATTCATTAATCGTAAGGGCGAAGCATTCGGACAGGTCTAATGGTTTCAGCGATAGGTTATCACCCGAATGCTTCGCCCCTACAAGGTAAAGGGTTTTAGCTATTTTGACTTGTACTGAGCGACTTGTACTGAGCGCAGTCGAAGTAAGCCGAAGTGCTTTCAAAAAGTGTAAGCTTTTATGAGGTGGCAACTGAAAAACCTTAAACCCTAACTAACCAGTAACTTCAGCCATTTCAATCACACGATCCTCATAGTCCTTCACCAAAAAATTCAAAGGTTTTTGATTGCGAATTTTAAACTTTAAACCCCGCACTTCCACCCGCATTAAAATCAACTCCAAACAATCACGGTCAAAACAAACATGACGCTGTTGATTTTTAGTTCCTAAACTCGCACCAGTAATAATGTGCAGTTGAGTATTTTTCTTTAATTGATACCATAGTCCATCACTGCCATTAGTCATGGTTTTATTAGACCAACTGGGACTAGAAGACATATAAAGCGGATCAATCCCCGTTGCACCAATAGTTTGTTCGTAGTTGTAGTAATAGTGCAAAGGTACTTCCGCAGCGGGCAAATCTAGCAAACCTTCATAGAGTTGTCGGGCAATTTCCAAATCTGAAACCATCACAGTATAAACTTTTGGGGCGCTGGTAAGAAACATCCACATTGCACCAGCATAAGCCGCCAACAGCATAATCATAATGCCTTGGGTAGAGAAAAGGCTATCCAAAGGCAAGGAAGGTAAGAAAGAAGCTAAAGTCAAGGAACTATGCAATATAGGTATCAAATTAGCTGCTATAACCATGAATAAATGAAGATTGTATAAAGGAGCGGCTTTTAGTATCGTCAATAAAGACTAGCATATAGCCATTTTTTTAGTTTATCTCAGGAACAGACGACTGGGGACTGGGG
>NZ_JACJUZ010000040.1:0-48375 GCF_014299995.1 Sphaerospermopsis sp. LEGE 00249
CACCATTTTCTATATAATCTATTACTTTTTGTCTTAAATCTAAACTATAAGCCATGATTTCTACTCCCATACCTTCTCTCTTCAATCTTATACTCTTTTTGTCTCATTCTTAAGTTAAACTACTATAGTAGTGCTATTGTCGGTGCTAAGACTTTATCTGAATTTTGTAAAGATTTAGAAGATTCTGGTCGTAATAAAAACTTAGCAGAAGCCCCATCAAAATTATCCAAAGCAATGACAGAATATCAAAGAGTTGAAGCAGCTTTACAGCTAGAATGTGAGTAATAGGCAAGAGTCAAAAGGCAGGATCGAAGACGTTTTGAAGGTACTTAACTTTTATGTATGTACTTTGTTTCTAGTCATTAGACATCTCCAAAATAGAATGTATTAATTTGTCATAAGTTGTAGGGGCGAAGCTTATGGGCGATAATTTAACGGAAAAATCAGACATCTAGATATCCCATAAGCTTCGACCTGCCCCCATAAATAAGTTCCATAATTTCTTTTCTGGAGATGTCTATTATATTAATTTAATTGATTGAATTTATTGAATTATTCTTATGCTTTCACTGTCCCCTACTCTTCAAGCTCGACTTTCCCAACCTTTAAAAATCGGCTCATTTGAAGTCAAAAGCCGGGTGCTACAATCACCATTATCCGGGGTGACAGATTTGGTATTTCGGCGTTTAGTGCGGCGTTATGCACCAGATTCAATGATGTATACGGAAATGGTAAACGCCACGGGGTTGCATTATGTCAAACAACTACCAAAAATTATGGAGGTAGACCCCAACGAACGCCCTATTAGTATTCAGTTATTTGATTGTCGTCCTGATTTTTTAGCCGAAGCAGCAGTTAAAGCAGTAGCAGAAGGTGCGGATACTGTTGATATTAATATGGGTTGTCCAGTTAATAAAATCACTAAAAATGGTGGTGGTTCTTCCTTATTAAGACAACCGGAAGTAGCTGAAGCTATTGTGCGGGAAGTTGTGAAAGCTGTTGATGTTCCCGTAACCGTGAAAACCCGCATTGGTTGGAATGATAAAGAAATTACCATTCTTGACTTTGCTAAAAGAATGGAAGATGCGGGTGCAAAAATGATTACCGTGCATGGTAGAACCCGCGCTCAAGGTTACAATGGTAACGCTCGTTGGGAATGGATAGCCAAGGTAAAAGAAATCTTATCTATTCCTGTAATTGGAAATGGGGATATTTTCTCAGTTGAAGCGGCGGTAAGATGTTTAGAAGAAACCGGTGCAGATGGGGTGATGTGTTCCCGTGGAACTTTGGGTTATCCGTTTTTAGTCGGTGAAGTTGACCATTTCTTAAAGACTGGGGAATTATTACCAGCGCCTACACCCATAGAACGTTTACAATGTGCCAGAGAACATCTTTATGCTTTATGGGAGTATAAAGGCGATCGCGGAGTTCGTCAAGCCCGTAAACATCTCACCTGGTATGCTAAAGGTTTCACGGGTGCAGCAGACCTGCGCGGACAATTAAGTTTAGTAGAAACCGTGCAACAAGGTTTAGATTTAATTGATAAAGCAATAGAAAAAATATCCTCCGGTTATGAACCAGAAGATTGGGGACTGGGGACTGGGGACTGGGGACTGGGAAAAAATTTTAGATTTTAGATTTTAGATTTTAGATTGGAGTTATTTGTATTCTTCCCAATCACCAATCACCAATCACCAATCACCAATCACCAATCACCAATCACCAATCACCAATCACCAATCACCAATCACCAATCACCGCTTACTTACTCTCAGTAAAATCAGCATCAATCACATCATCACCACCACCGGAAGGAGGAGTAGAACCACCACCAGCACCGGGACTTTCAGCACCAGGAGCAGCACCACCACCAGCTTGTTGATAGATATTGCTACCTACTGCAAACAACGCTTGTTGCAATTCTGGTGTGAGTTTCTTGATTTGCTCATCATCTTCCTTAGCTACTGCTTCCCGCAAATCTTTCACCAAAGCTTGAACCTTGGTTTTATCAGCTTCTGGAACTTTATCACCTAATTCTTCCAATTGCTTCTCAGCTTGGTAAGCTAAAGAGTCAGCTTGGTTCTTGCGTTCAATTTTCTCACGACGTTCTTTGTCCGCAGATGCGTTGCGTTCAGCTTCCTGTACCATGCGTTCCACATCATTTTTATCCAAGGTGGAAGCACCAGTAATGCTGATAGATTGTTCCTTACCAGTTCCCTTATCTTTTGCAGTAACGTTGAGGATACCGTTAGCATCAATGTCAAAGGTAACTTCAATTTGAGGTACACCACGGGGAGCAGGAGGAATACCATCTAAGCGGAAAGTTCCCAAACTCTTGTTATCGTTAGCAAACTCCCGTTCACCTTGCAGAACATGAATTTCTACGTTGGTTTGACCATCAACCGCAGTGGAGAATACCTCAGATTTTTTGGTAGGAATAGTTGTGTTACGAGGAATAATCTTGGTCATCACTCCACCCAAGGTTTCCACACCCAAGGATAGAGGAGTTACGTCTAACAACAAGATACCTGTAACGTCACCAGCAAGCACACCCGCTTGAATAGCAGCACCCACAGCTACCACTTCATCAGGGTTAACGCTTTGGTTAGGGTCTTTACCCAACACCCGTTTTACTACTTCCTGAACTGCGGGAATACGAGTAGAACCACCAACTAAAACAACTTCATCAATATTGCTCTTATTTAACTTGGCATCTCTGAGAGCATTTTCTACAGGAATGCGACAACGGTCAATTAAATCGGAACAAAGTTCTTCAAAAGTTGCACGAGTTAAAGTAGTATCCAGGTGTTTTGGACCATCCTGGGTAGCGGTAATGAAGGGAAGGTTAATTTCCGCTTGGGTAACGCTGGATAGTTCAATTTTGGCTTTTTCCGCAGCTTCAGTCAGACGTTGTAAAGCTTGTTTATCTTTGCGGAGGTCAATACCTTCTGCTTTTTTGAATTGTTCTGCTAAGAAGTCAACTATTTTTTTATCGAAGTCGTCACCACCCAAGTGGGTATCACCAGAGGTTGCTAATACTTCAAATACACCATCACCAACTTCTAATACAGATACGTCGAATGTACCACCACCTAAGTCAAATACCAGGATGGTTTCGTTGCTCTTTTTATCAAAACCGTAAGCTAGAGAAGCGGCGGTAGGTTCGTTGATAATCCGTAATACTTCAATACCAGCGATTTTACCAGCGTCTTTGGTTGCTTGACGTTGGGAGTCGTTGAAATAAGCAGGAACGGTGATCACTGCTTGGGTAACGGTTTCACCCAGATATTTACTAGCGTCTTCTACCAGTTTGCGGAGAACTTTAGCGGAAATTTCTTCTGGTGCAAATTGCTTACCAGCACCGGGAGAATCTAGTTTAACGTTACCACTGCTGCTGAGAACTTTATAAGAAACTTCTGTAGCTTCGTTGGTAACTTCGTCAAAACGGCGACCGATGAAACGTTTTACAGAATAAAAAGTATTTTCGGGGTTCATCACCGCTTGACGTTTAGCGATTTGACCGACTAAATTATCACCATTTTTCGCAAACGCCACAACAGATGGCGTGGTTCTAAAACCTTCAGCGTTAGCAATTACAGTGGGTTTACCACCTTCCATCACTGCTACGCAAGAGTTAGTTGTACCTAAGTCAATTCCTACTACTTTTGCCATTTTGGGTGCTGCTTCCGTATAACTACAAATGAATGGGATTATAAAGGACTAAATGTTTGAACCTTATATTTGAACCTTATGTTTGAACCTTTTGAACCAACTGATTGAAAATAAGCAGTCAGTCCAGCATGGTTGCGCTAGTCTGGGGTGAAAACCCCAAATTACGCTGATATATATACTGAACTTATGTAGCCAGTCCATGAAGGGTGGTTTCCCGAACCTCCCGAACCTTGGATGGGACGGTTTATTTTAAAGGTTGTTTTTAGTTGGTTCATGGATTGAACTGCTGTTACTCTGAATAATGTATGAGAATTAATACGTTCAGGAATTGGGGTGAACCGTAATTTCTAAGTCGTATTTGCCGTCAAAGTGGGATAATGGTGATTGGTGACTGGTGATTGGTGATTGGGGAGAGAATAAATAATGATGGTAAATCAGCAACAAGTAGGTCAACATAATTAAAAGTAAAATAGAAGTGTATAAAGTGGACATATCCCTGATTTCTTCAAGAAGTTGGGGATATGGATATTACGTTTTTTCAGGTTGAGTTACTTAGCAAAAGTAAAATTTTTGAATTATCCACAGTGAAAACTGACAGCATATTTTACCGACTTTTTCAAGAGTTTCCGAGTATATTTTTTGAATTAATTGGTCAGAAAACACAAACCGCAGCGGCCTATAAATTCTCATCTGTGGAAATTAAACAAACCGCTTTTCGCATAGATGGGGTTTTTCTACCAAAACAAGATGTACAAAACCCGATTTATTTCGTGGAAGTGCAGTTTCAAGACGATGCGCGAATTTATTACCGTTTATTCTCGGAAGTTTTTTTATACCTACGTCAATATCAACCTCAAAATCCTTGGAGGGGGGTTGTTATTTATCCCAGTCGCAATTTAGATACAGCAGATACTCAACATTACAGTGAATTTTTCACCAGTCAGCGTGTCAGCCGAATTTATCTAGATGAACTGGGTGAAAGTGCATCTTTACCCATTGGTATTGCTACGATAAAATTAATCATCGAAGATGAAAACAAAACAATTACCACAGCTAAAGAGTTAATCAACAGAACCAAGCAAGAAATCAATAACGACAAACAACAAAAGTTATTAGAATTAGTAGAAACTATCTTGGTTTACAAGTTTCCTAGAATGAGTAGAAAGGAGATGGAAGCTATGTTTAGTCTAAGTGATTTGAAACAAACAAAGGTTTATCAAGAAGGACGTGAAGAAGGAAGAGAAGAAGGAAGCTTGGAAGCAAAATTAGAAGCTGTTCCTAGATTATTAGCTTTAAATTTGACAGTGGAACAAATCGCCCAAGCTTTGAATTTAACAGTTGAAACTGTGCAAAAAATTGCTGAAGGGATGCAAAATTAGTAAGTAATCAGTCATCAGTAATCAGCTATTATTTGGGATTGATGAGGAATTTTAGCTGATTGCTGACTGCTGATAGCTGAATGCTAGGATAAATCGGCAATTAATTTAATAACTCTTTCCTTTACCTCATCTCTGATACGCCGAAATGTGTCAATATTCTCACCTTGAGGATCATCTAATTGCCAATCTGCAAACACTTCTCTTAATAACCATTCCTGGGGTAAATTTACCCCACAACCACATAAAGAAATCACAGCATCAAAATCTTCTGGGTTAAAGTTTGTGAAAGGTTTAGAAGTTTGATCACTAATATCAATACCCACTTCTAACATAACTTGTACAGTAATCGGATCTACTTCACTGGCTGCTAAACCAGAACTATAAACTTCTATTTTTCCCTGTCCCAAAGTTTTAGCAAAACCTTCCGCCATTTGAGAACGACGGGAATTTTTATTACATACAAACATTACTTTTTTCATGGTTTTTTAATTGATAAACAACCAACACAGAAGACACAGACTGGAAAAATCAAACCTGATATGTTTGATAACATCTAATACCAATTCTGTATGAAGATGCACAAAATTATATAACGAACCGCAAAGAACGCAAAGGACACAAAGTGAAGAGAGTTTTAGAGAGTTTTTGGAGTGGCTAAGTTTATTTTTTCTTTCATTGGTATGCTCCTGTTTTCTCCTAAATCTTGATCAACTAATTATTAGCACTAAAAACATTAATACAACGCGGATCTGGTAATGTCGCTTTTTCCGGTTCTCTGGGAAACCATGCTGCTGTGCGTTTACAAAATTCTACCAACATCAACATAACTGGAACTTCAATTAAAACCCCTACCACTGTTGCTAATGCTGCACCAGAATTTAAACCAAATAACATTACAGCAGTAGCTATGGCAACTTCAAAATGATTACTAGCACCAATTAAAGCTGCTGGGGCTGCATCTTCATAGGATATATTTAATTTTAATGCGGCTACATAACTAATTAAAAAAATGAAATTAGTTTGGATAAACAAAGGAACAGCTATTAATAAAATATGCAAAGGATTTTTAACAATTAATTCTCCTTTGAAAGCAAATAGCAAAACTAAAGTAATTAACAAAGCTGAAATTGCCACAGGAGAAAGATATTTTAAAAATTGTCTTTCAAACCATTGTCTACCTTTATATTTAAAAATCCAATAACGGCTATACATTCCCGCTGCTAAAGGCAACCCGACATAAATTAACACCGATAAAACAATAGTTTGCCAAGGTACTGTTAAATCATTTGCTGCTAGTAACCATCGCCCCAAGGGTGCATATAAAAATAGCATCGTTAAAGAATTAACTGCTACCATTACTAATGTATGACCTTGATTTCCATAGGCAAGATATCCCCACATTAAAACCATTGCGGTACAAGGCGCAATTCCTAATAAAATCGTACCAGCTATGTAGGAATTAGCTAAACTAATTTCACTACCTCTAATTATTTCTGTACCTGTAATTAATGGTTTAAATAACCAACCTAAAAAGAACTGAGAAAATACTACCATTGTGAATGGTTTAATTAACCAATTCATGACTAAAGTCAGAATTACAGGTTTTGGCGCACGCAGGGCATTTACAGCTTGGGTAAAATCTATTTTTACCATGATGGGGTACATCATGAAAAATAGACAGATAGCAATAGGAATGGAAACTTGATAAACACTAATAGCGTCAAGTGTGACAGCAATACCTGGAAATATCCGACCTAAAGCAATTCCTACTAAGATACAAATAAACACCCAAACAGTGAGGTATTTTTCAAAAAAGCTGAGATTGCTTTTAGCCTTGATTGGAGTTATATTGTCTCCGTGATGTAGATTCATATAGTCCTCCAAAACTCTAATAAATTCACAGCAACATTACACACTCAAGGAAATTATAATCTGTCACCTGTCACCCAATACTGTTCGGTTAAAGATTTTTGTAGGTTGGGTTGAACAAAGTGAAACCCAACAAATGTCTATAAATGTTGGGTTTCGTTCCTCAACCCAACCTACAGAATTTTATTTTTTTGGCTTAACCGAAAAGTGTTGACCTGTCACCTAATTTCTATTCCCCATCTCCACCTTTCCAAGCAATATTTTTACTAGGTTGGGGGTTAGGTAACTTGAGAGAAACTAAAGCTGCTGCTAAGACAAAAACCATTGATGTCCACAGACAACCAACTAAACCAAATAATTGATAAACTAAACCGGATAATACTGTACCTGCAAGACGACCACCGGAGTTAGCCATATAATAGAAACCAACGTTTAAGGCTACTTTATCATCATCAGTAAATGCCAAAACCAGGTAAGAATGAACTGCGGAATTAAAGGCAAATACCACACCAAATAAAAGTAGTCCACTAATAATAACTATATTAGCAGGTAAATTGATTTGGAGAGCAAGAGCGATCGCACAAGGAACAGCAGTTAAAGTAAATGTCCAAAACTGGATAGTTTGAGATTCCGGTGGACGACCAGAACCGAATTTTTGTAATAAATTAGGTGCTAAAAATTGCACAATTCCATAGCCAATTACCCAACAAGCTAAAAACCCACCCACTTGATAAAAAGACCAACCTAAAACTTCACGTAAAAATACAGGTAAACCCACTACAAACCACACATCCCGCGAACCAAATAGAAAGAACCTAGCCGCAGATAAAATATTAATTTCCTGACTTTTAGAAAACAGTTGACTAAATTTAACCTTCTTCTTAATTTTGCCCATACCCTGGGGTAATAATAAACCAGTGAACATAATTAAAAATAGTCCACCTGCCATAATTAACAAAGCATTGACAAAACCAAATACAGATAACAAAGCACTACCAACAAAAAAACCAACGCCTTTTAAAGCATTTTTAGAACCCGTTAAAACAGCCACCCATTTAAACAAAGAAGACTGGGCATCTTGAGGAACAACCAAACGAATAGCACTTTTAGAACTCATCTTAGTTAAATCTTTAGCAATGCCTGAAAATGCCTGGGCTACCATTACATAAAAAACTGCAAACCACTGCACCCACTCAGGATTTAAAAAAGACAACATTACCAAAGAAAAAACCTGTAAACCGATACCACTATAAAGAGTAACTTTCAATCCAAATTGCGAACCTATCCAACCGCCCAAAAAATTAGTAACAATTCCAAAAACCTCATAAAACAGAAATAAAAACGCAATTTGTAAAGGTGTATAACCGATTTTATTGAAATACAATAAAACCAACATCCGCAAAGCACCATCAGTAACAGTAAAACCCCAATAAGCCAGGGTAACTAAAGCATAATTTCTTAAATTTGCACCCGAACCAGTAGTAGAAGCCATGATTAAAATCTCTAATTTTCTTTATCTCTCTGCGTCTCTGCGTGAGAAAAAATATTTAGGGTAGGAAACCCACCCTTTAAAAACCATTATTTCTGCAAACTTAAAGCCACTTTTTTAGCTAATTCCGCCATCCGGTTAGCATAACCCCATTCATTATCATACCAAGCTAAAATTTTCACCTGAGTTTCATCAACAACCATCGTAGAAAGGGCATCAATAATGGAAGAACGAGGATCATCTTTATAGTCAATTGACACTAAAGGACGTTCTTCATAACCCAAAATTCCCTTTAATGGTTCTTGTTCGGAAGCTGCTTTCAATAAACCATTAATTTCTGCTATTGTTGTGGGTCTCACAACTTCAAAAACACAATCTGTTAAGGAAGCATTCAACAAAGGAACACGCACAGCTAAACCATTCAATTTACCATTTAATTCTGGATAAATTAAACCGATGGCTGTAGCTGAACCAGTAGATGTAGGAATTAATGAAAGACTTGTTGCCCTAGCCCGACGCAAATCTTTATGAGGTGCATCAACAATAGTTTGAGTGTTAGTATTATCGTGAATTGTGGTAATAATTCCGTGCTTAATTCCTAAGCCTTCATGAATTACTTTGACGACAGGTGCTAAACAGTTGGTAGTACAAGAGGCGGCGGTTAAAAGATGATGTTTTTCAGCTTCATAAAGGTGATCATTTACCCCCATAACAATATTTAACGCCCCTGCTTTTACAGGTGCTGCAACAATTACTTTTTGCACACCTCTTTTGAAATAAGGGTTAAGAGTTTCTGGACTTCTAAACTTTCCTGAACATTCTAAAACAATATCAACTCCAAATTCTTCCCAAGGAACTTCACCAGGTTGGGAATATTCACTAAAAGTTAAGGGTTTATTATCAATAAATACTCTGTTTTCTACAGCTTCAACTTCTTTTTCCCACTTTCCATGTACAGAATCAAATTTGAGTAAATGCGCTGCTGTTACTGCACCACCTTTAAGTTCATTTATATGTACAAATTCTATTTCTGGCCAACTCCAAGCAGCGCGAACTGCTAAACGTCCCATGCGGCCAAAGCCATTAATTCCTACACGAATTGTCATTTTAAAATTCCTTTTGTTTACGTAATAATTCCCCGATGGTTAAATCAAATTCTGATTTACCAGCAAATACTGTTCCGGCTTTACCGTTATGTAAATGCACATAATCAATTTTGTAGGCTTCCTCTGATAAAGGTACAGAACCTACAGAATTAACTATTGTTGGTGCTTTTTGTAAATAGAAATCTACAAATTTATAAATATCTCCCTGGTTTTGATTAGACCAAATATTTACATATATAAATAAAGGTCTAGACAGTGGTTGATATTTAGATTTTTCTACTGTTTCTTGTGATGGTAAAATTGCCCCTTTACCGTTATTAACAGCTACCACTTTTAATTTATCTTGGTTTTTTTCATAGTAAGCGTAACCAAAATAACCCAAGGCGTTGGGATCTTTGTTGATGCCTTCTACTAAAACATCGTCGTCTTCGCTGGCTGTGTAGTCGTTGCGGCTGGTTGTTTCTTTACCCAGAATTGCTTCTGTAAAGTAGTCAAATGTACCAGATTTTTTACCCGCACCGTATAAATTCAGAGGACGATCTGGCCAAGAACTACGTATTTGATTCCATTTGGTAATTTTTCCTTCGGCCGCAGCTTCCCACATTTTTTTTAATTCTGCTACGGTAATATCTTTTGCCCAGTCATTTTGCGGATGTACGGCAATGGTTAAGGCATCGAAAGCAATGGGTAATTCTATGTATTTGATACCATTCTTATTACACATTGCCATCTCCGCTTGAGAAATTGGTCGAGAGGCATTATTTATATCTGTTTTACCATCACAGAATTTTTCAAACCCTCCCCCAGTACCGGAAATGTTTACTTGTACTTGGGTGTTGTTTTTGGTGTTGGCTGTAAATTCTTTGGCGATCGCCTGGGTAATGGGATATACTGTACTTGAACCGTCAATTTTAATGATTGATACAGTCCCGGAAGTAGCGGCTGTTGCAGTTTGTGGTGACTGCTGAATATTGCTGGAAGTGTCAGGTGTACTGGTACAACTGCTGGCTAATGCTAACATTCCCACCGCTAGGACTAATCTTTGTGCCGTTGTTTTCACTGACTTTACCTGTCTGCTTGATAATATATCTTTGTATTCATCATTTCAAAAAAATTTGATATGTCAAGTACGAGGATAGCATAATACATAAAAATTAATCAAAAAAAATTGATGGATTGGGTACTGAAAACTGGGAAGAGGTTTTGCTAGTGTTGCTTACTCACAACAAGAACGACGGGGAGAAAGTACAGAATTACGGTGAATATCGGCTAAATACTGTTCTAAAACCTGAAATTGAGGTAAGTTGAGACTATAATAAATCCAACGTCCTTCTTGACGGGAATTAACGAGATTTGCTTCTTTGAGATTTTTCAGGTGAAAGGATAGTTTTGATTGACTGATATCTAAAATATCGCATAGATCACAGACACAGAGTTCACGGTGACGGAGTAATTCTATTACTTTAATTCTAATGGGTTCTGATAGGGCGTGAAAGCCGGCAATTATTAAGTGTGGGGGTGTGGTTGTGGGGGTGATCATTTATTTCTCAAATACTAAAGAGGATTCCTATATAAAGATAGGACACAGTATAACCAATCAAGTTATATTATAAAAGTTATACAGTCTTTTGCCACAGTTTATGATCTGCTGCTTAAATCCAGAGTGTACCCAACCTATCAACCCTGATGATAACAAATTCTGTCAAACTTGCAGAACTCCCTTAATACCATTATTAATCAATCGCTTTCGGGTTTTGCGGGTGCTATCTACTGAAGGTGGTTTTGGTAGAAATTATTTAGCGGAAGATACTCAGAAACTGAATGAAACTTGTGTTATCAAGCAATTTGCACCCAAACAATCAGGAAGTTACGCATTAAAAAAAGCGGTTGAATTATTTAACGCAGAAGCTAAACTATTACAAGATTTAGGTGAACATCCCCAAATACCTGCGCTGTTTGCTTATTTTGAAGATAACGGTTTTCTGTATTTAGTGCAGCAGTTTATTAAAGGTGAAAATTTATTCAATGAATTAACCCAAAAAGGAACATATAACGAAACTCAAATTAAAGAATTATTACTAGATTTATTACCAGTTTTAAAATTTATTCATGAGCGTGATGTAATTCATCGAGATATTAAACCTCAGAATATCATGCGCCGAGAAAGTGAGGTAAATTGGTGTTAATTGATTTTGGCGCATCTAAAGAATTAACATCTACAGTTCACACTCAAATGGGGACAACTATCGGTTCTTATGGTTATAGTCCTTATGAACAAATTAAGGGTGGTAAAGCTTATCCAGCAAGTGATTTATTTGCTTTAGGTGTAACTTGTTTTCATCTATTAACAGGAAATTCACCTTTTGAACTTTGGGCGAAAAATGGTTTTGCATGGGTGGTGGATTGGCGGAAATATTCATCTAATTCTGTCAGTAAGGAACTGGGTACAGTTTTAGATAAGTTGTTGAAATTTGATGTTAATGAACGTTATCAATCTGCGGATGAAGTTATTAAAGATTTAGAAGTTCCAGAGACACTTTCAACCCGTCGTGATTTTCTCAAAACTACAGGTTTAGCTATTGGTAGTATCACGACTTTAGGGTTTATATCATCAAAGTTATTTGCTGTAACTCCAGGTAAAGAATCAAATTCAAATTCTCTCAATACTTTTAATTTTGAAGTTGTCACCACCGACGCATCGGGAAAAATCATCAATAAACTTAAATCGTCTGCAAAATATTTTACAGAAGACTTGGGAAATGGTGTCACTTTGGAAATGGTGGAAATACCAGGAGGAACATTTATGATGGGTTCACCGGAAACTGAAGCGCAACGAGACTCCGATGAAAGTCCCCAACATCAAGTGACTGTTTCTGGTTTTTTCATCGGTAAATATGAAGTGACACAAAAACAATATCAAGCGATTATGGGAAGTAACCCTTCTTACTTCAAAGGTGAAAACCGTCCTGTGGAAAGAGTCAGTTGGGATGATGCAGTTACTTTCTGTGAAAAGTTAAGCGAAAAAACAGGAAAAAAATACACTTTACCCAGTGAAGCACAATGGGAGTATGCTTGTCGATCCGGCACGACTACACCTTTTTATTTTGGTGAAAGTATTACCCCAGATTTGGTAAATTATGATGGTAATTATCCTTATGCTTCTGCTCCTAAAGGTTTTTATCGTCAACAAACCACAAATGTAGGTACTTTTCCCCCTAATGCTTTTGGTTTGTATGATATGCACGGTAATGTATGGGAGTGGTGTTTGGATAGTTATCATGATAACTATAAGAATGCGCCTATAGATGGTAGTGCTTGGATTATTAAAAACAACAAAATTAAGCAACTGCGCGGTGGTTCGTGGGAATACAATGCTACATTTTGCTCTTCTGATTCTCGCTTCAACCTCGCCGTTGACAACTATAGCTACACTGTCGGTTTTCGTGTGGTTTTGATTTCTAAGACTTAGTAAACAGTCAATACTGTTCGGTTAAGGATTTTTGTAGGTTGGGTTGAACAAAGTGAAACCCAGCAAACACCTGTAAATGTTGGGTTATGCCTTCGGCACACTACGTGAACGTTCCATTGCTATGGCTCCTGCGTCGCCACGCAAGCTATCGCAACGCTGACGCAAACAACCCAACCTACCCAATCTCATGGTTTTGAGCTTAACCGACAAGTATTGAGTAAACAGTTGCATTTTCGTCTTATTTTCTATTACTGTATTTGTCAGAATCAGGATATCCAGGATTTGAGGATGTACAGGATTTTTGTAATGTCTATTTTCCTAAATTATTTGATAAATTGGTTATTGATATTCTGAAAATTTGATGTTTAATGATATTCATTTATTAAGATTCACTGAATGACATTATATTCATTGATAATCAATCATCATAAATCCTGATTCTGACAATTAAAATCTGAACAATAACAAATAACTCCCCATCCTGTAAATCCTTAAATCCTGGATATCCTGATTCTGACAAAAATTATCTGCGTTCATCTGCGTTCATCTGCGTTTTCTATCCTGAAAATCCTAGATACCCGACTTCTAATCAATACTTGTTATGTATGAACATAATTGAAAAAAGAAGTCGGGGATCTTAAAAAACCAACTTTAATTACACAGAAACAACCGCTTCCTGTTGATAACAAATTCCTGCTTCTTTGAATCTTTGTAAAGCTTCACCCAAGCGATCGCAATCTGCAATTAAACTAATTCTCACATATCCTTCACCACCTGGACCAAAAGCATTTCCAGGAGTCACAACTACCCCTGTTTTTTGCAGTACATCTAAAGCAAAATCTGTAGAACCCATACCGACAGTACACCTTACCCACAAATACATGGTAGCTTTACTTTTAGGAATATTCCAACCTAATTTTCCTAAACCATCTATCAAGAAATCTCGACGGGTGCGGTAACGAGTTTGCACTTCTTGTAAATAAGAATCTGGTAATTCTAAAGCGGTTTCTGCTGCTGTTTGTAATGCGGAAAAAATGCCATAATCTAAGTTAGTTTTTAAGGTTCTTAAACCTTGAATAATGTGACGATTTCCGACTACAAAACCAACCCGCCAACCTGCCATGTTATAAGTTTTTGATAAGGTGTGAAATTCCACACCAATATCTTTTGCACCAGGAATTTCTAATAAACTTGTAGGTTGATAACCATCAAAAGCTAATTCTGCATAACATAAATCATGCACTAACAGAATTTCATACTTTTTAGCAAAAGCAACAATTTCTTCAAAAAATTCACGGGGTGCGGTGGCTGCGGTGGGATTACTGGGATAATTGAAATAAAGAATTTTGGCTTTTTGTGCTACTTCTTCAGGGATAGAACTTAAATCAATTAACCAGTCATTTTCTTCCTTTAAAGTGATATTGTGAATGACACCACCAGCGATAATTGGACCACGAAAATGGACGGGGTAAGATGGGGATGGTACTAAGACAATATCACCAGGATTGATATAGGCGATCGCCAAATGTCCTAAACCTTCCTTAGAACCCAACAAAGGTAAAGCTTCACTATCAGGATCTAAAACCACATTGTAACGGCGATTGTACCATTTAGTAATTGCCTTGCGGAAATTAGCAGTACCTTCAAAGGGTGGATAACCATGATTAGCAGGATTTTGTAAAGCTTGCATCGCTGCTTCTATCACCGGTTGAGGTGTTGCACCATCGGGGTTTCCCATTCCCAAATCAATCAAATCTAAACCTTGTTCTCTTGCTTTTGCTTTGAGTTCATCCAATCTAGCAAAAACATAAGGCGGTAATTTCTGTATTCTTTCTGCGGGAGTAATCCAACTTAAACTCATTCTAAAAACCTCGGAATAGGTGACAGGTGACAGGTGACAGGTGACAGTAAGAAGGTAAAAGGTAAGAGTTTATTTTTACCAATTACCCATTACCTATTCCCTATTGTTAATTTTTAACTTTTAATTGATTTGGTGCAGTGGTAGAAACCATTGCGGCCATTAACTGTTCTAAAGCAACGGGAAAAGGTAATCTGTGAATATCAGAATTTGGTGCTAAAGTAATTTCTGCGGACGTTTGCAATTCAGTTAAGGTAATATTTCCTAATCCCAAATCTGCTAATGTTTTGGGTAATCCAATCTCTGCATAAAACTTTAATAACTGTTGTCTTGCTGCATCTGCAAGTTGATTACTTTGTAGCATTTCTTCCAATCGCAGTTGTACTAAAATCCCATAAGCTACTTTTTCGCCGTGAATGCTACCATGTCCGCAGATATGGGTTAAACCATTATGTACTGCATGGGCAGCTACTGTACGACATTGTGCGCCACCTAAACCACCGATGACACCGGCTAATAATACGGTAGCATCTACAACTTCTCTCCATACTTCACTACCAGGAGATTGTAAAGCTGCGGCGGATTTTTGCAGTAAAATATCTCTTAAAACTCTTGCTTGTTGGACTGCGGCAATAATTAAAGTTTCTTGTAAATGTCCACTACTTACTGACGCTTCGTACCATTTGGCGATCGCATCTCCAATACCTGCAACTAATGTCCTTTGAGGTGCAGTTTGAATCAAATCATAATCCAAAATCAGTAAATCAGGACAACGGCATAAACCCACATCATACAAAAACGCCCCTGATTCAGAATATACATTAGATAAAGCCGTCCACGCTGCACAGGTAGCCGCCGAAGTAGGAATTGTGACAATTGGTAATTGTAATTGATGGGCGACTAACTTAGCTGTATCTAAAGCCTTACCACCACCTACACCAATAATGATATCTGCTTTATGTTCCTTTGCAGCTTTGCGTAAAGCCTTTAAAGTTGCTTCACAGCAGTCTGCACCATAAGAACTAGCAACCGTATCTAAATTTTCAGCTTGGAAAATCGGTTGTAAACTTTCCTGAAAAATACTGAGAGTGCGATTTCCGGCGACAATTAAAGGACGAGTTCCCAAACGGGTAATTTCCACCACTGCGGAAGGGAGTACACCCCCACCCCGAATGACTTTAGCCGGAGCGATGGTCAATGTCAATAATGTACTAGCGGTTTGAGTAGACAAGGCTGGAGTAAGAGATTGATTAGGTATCATAAATAATATGTCAAAACTTGATATTCTTCATACAATCAGACTAATGATTCAGGTTTCTGGTAGCGACATCCATAGAAAGCTATTACTAATAGGGAAAATTCCTAAGTTTTAATATCTTAATATAAAATTAATCTTGATTGTATTGTAAGTCACAAAAAAATCTCTGGTTTGGTGAAAGGCTGGTGCAGTCAGGATCACACCTAATCACCAATCACCAATCACCATTTTAAGCTTTAGCTTCTGGCAATTGTGCAAATTTATCTAAGTAAACTTCTACGGACATTTCAGGATCTGCACGAGTTACCAAAGTTCGTTCTACCTTACCCAAGTAAACTGGTATAGATATTCCTGGTTCTGGGTGGATAATGGTACGGGCGCGAATTGTCAGTTGGTTGTTTCCGCCAGCACCTAAGCGCCCATAGGAATAAAGATTACTGGCAGCTTGGCGTAAAGTTGCTTCTAATTCTTCTGGGGTAATTTCTGGTGTTGTGGCAATTACCGCCTGGTTAGAACCGTTATCATAAACTAGGGTGTATTTAACAGCACCGGGAATGACTGTCCGACTCAGAGGTACTAAAGACAGGGAAAATAAACCTGCGGTTAACACGATCATAAAGCCGGTTGTACCCACCAGCCGAAAGCGTATACCCCATTTGAGGATAAAAGCCAAAATTGTCAGGACTGCAAACGCTATGGTAGCAATTCCTGACCATTGGGTGTATTGGAGAAAATCAGCTGTTGTAGGCATAAGGTTTTAATTACGGATATACCCATTTTACTAAAAAAATGGGTCGAAAGCCTTGCCCTTCTAAGGTGGGGGGTATGTCAATAGACCTCTCCAAAATAGAATGTATTAATTTGTCATAAGTTGTAGGGGTGAAGCTTATGGTAAAACGGAAGAAAAAACAAATGCAGTTTGATTAATTAAGATTGGTTAAATGGGCGTTAGGTCTAGTTAGCAGGAGGTACAAAGTTTTCATGTAACAAGCTGACGGATAGCTGTTCCCTGTTGATAACTGATACAAAAAATTATTGCCAATTCAGGTAAGCTGAAAACAGCAGTTTTCATCCTTAAAACCATGACAGTCAAACATCCCGCAATTTTAGCCTTAGACTTTGATGGAGTGATTTGCGATGGACTAATTGAATATTTTGAAGTAGCTTGGCGTACTTATTGTCAAATTTGGTCTTCTAGTAAGAAGACATCATCAGAAAATTTAGCTCAAAGATTTTATCGTTTACGTCCTGTAATTGAAACTGGTTGGGAAATGCCTGTTTTAATTAAAGCTTTAATTAATGGTTTTACTGATGAGGAAATTTTACAAGATTGGTTAAAAATTACCCCAGCAATTTTAACGGCAGATCATCTAGAAGCTAAAGAAATCATGAAAAAACTAGATGGTTTACGGGATGAATGGATAGCAACAGATTTAGAGGGTTGGTTAAGTTTGCATAAGTTCTATCCAGGGGTGATAGAAAGATTAAAATTAACTCTTGCAAGTGGAGTACAATTATTTATTGTCACCACAAAAGAAGGGCGTTTTGTTAAGCAGTTGTTACAACAAGAAGGGGTTAATTTACCAGATACAGCGATTTTCGGTAAGGAAGTAAAACGCCCAAAATACGAGACTTTACGAGAATTAATTTCACAGGAAAAAATTAAATATGAAAATTTATGGTTTGTGGAAGATAGACTCAAAACCTTAGAGTTAGTTAAACAGCAATCTGATTTAAAGGATGTGCAACTATTTTTAGCAGATTGGGGTTATAATACTCAACCAGAACGGGAAGCAGGACAAAATGATTCTCGTATTCGGGTAATTTCACTTTCTGATTTTTCTCAAGATTTTTCTCATTGGTAAATAATTGGTAAATATTAATTATCAGGTGACAGGTGACAGTAAGAAGATAATAGTAGTTCAGAAGTCAGGAATAAAAATAAATCTTACCAATCATCAATCACCAATCACCAATCACCAATCACCAATCACCAATTATGCTTGATTTAACAAAATTAGCGGGACAAATGCAAGGTTTAAGTCAGCATCTTTCCGCAGAAGTTGCTGAAAGTAACCGCCGTTTAGAGTTAGCAAAGGAACACTTAAAACAAGCTTGTAAATGTCAACAAGAGTTAATGGAACGTCAAGAAAAATGGCGCGATCGCATTCTTTTTGCTAATGCTACACCCATCGAACCTTTAGAAACTTGTATTGATATTCCTGTTCCTCCTAAAGTTCATACTGTCATCGCTACCGATGGTTCACAAATTGCCCCTAACCATCATGAAATTGCTTATTGTTACTTATTAAATATTGGCAGAGTCGTTTTACATTACGGTCAAAATAAACACCCACTTCTCGATAGTTTACCGGAAGTATTTTATAAGCCAGAAGATTTGTATATCGCTCGTCAATGGGGTTTAAGAACCGAAGAATGGATGAGTAACCGCCGTACAGCTTCGGAAATTACGGTATTATCTGAATTAGCTTGTAGTGTAAAAACCGAAGTTCCAGCTTTAGCAATGGTGGATGGTTCGTTAATATACTGGTTTTTAGATCAATTACCAATGGATGCACGCGATCGCATCTTACCCCCAATTTTAGCAGCTTGGCAACAATTACAAAAAGCCGAAATTCCCATCATTGGTTATCTTAGCGCCGCCCGTAATCTTGAATCTACAAACTTTTTACGGTTGTTAGCTTGTCCCTATCCCGTCCCTGACTGTATCAGTTATTGCCCAGATCAACTAGATCATGTACCATGTAGAAAATTTGAAAACCTGCGAGATACGACTTTATGGACAACCCAGCTAAAACCAGGACAAAGGGGACCCTTATGGCGCAGTAATAACAGGATTTTACAACTTTATGAAGAACAAACAATTTATTTTTGTTATGTTCACGTAGGTACGGAAATTTCCCGGATCGAGTTTCCTGCTTGGGTAGCAAATAGTTCTCAAATGTTAGATCAAGCATTAGGCTTAATGTTAGCACAAGTACAAAAAGGATACGGTTATCCTGTGGCAATTGCGGAAGCGCATAATCAAGCTGTAGTCAGAGGTGGCGATAAAAATCATTTCTTTGCGCTTTTAGAAAGGGAAATGATTAAAGCTGGTATAAAAAATGTTGGTATTTCTTACAAAGAAGCCAGAAAACGGGGAAGTATCGCGTAAAATAATTGATAATTGATAATTGATAATTGATAATTGATAATTGATAATGCGTAATTTTAATTTTGAAGATTGAGATCCCCGACTTCTCTTATTATTCTATTTTGAGAAGTCAGGGATCTGAATTTCATCTATCACCTATCACCTATCACCTATCACCTCTTTATCTACACATTAAATCGGAATAACATTACATCCCCTTCTTTAACAATATATTCCTTTCCTTCACTTCTCACTAAACCTTTTTCCTTTGCAGCATTCATTGAACCATGAGTGACTAAATCATCATAAGCAACGGTTTCTGCACGAATAAAACCCCGTTCAAAATCAGAGTGAATCACACCTGCTGCTTGAGGTGCAGACATTCCAGCATTAATAGTCCAAGCGCGGGTTTCTTTAGGTCCAGAAGTAAAATATGTCCGCAAACCTAACAGAGTATAAGTAGCACGAATTAAAGATTTTAAACCGCCTTCTTTTACACCTAAAGATTCGAGAAAATCGGCTTTATCTTCCTCTGGTAATTCTACTAATTCTGCTTCCACTTGAGCAGAAACTATGACAACTTGAGCATTTTCTGTAGATGCAACTTCTCGGACTTTTTCTACAAATTCATTACCCGTTGCTAAGTCATCTTCAGAAACATTAGCAGCGTAAATAATGGGTTTATTTGTCAGTAGTCCTAACCCCTTAATAATGGCTGCTTCTTCTTCATTTAAACTTACTTGACGGACTGATTTACCTTCATTTAAAGCTGCTGCTAATTTTTCCAAAACAGTAATTTCAAATTGTGCATCTTTACTGGTGCGTGCTTGTTTACGAGTGCGTTCAATGCGTTTTTCAATTTGCGCTAAATCTGATAAACCCAGTTCTAAATTAATAGTTTCAATATCTCGCACTGGGTCCACAGAACCGGCAACATGAATGATATCATCATTTTCAAAACAACGCACAACATGAACTATGGCATCAACTTCGCGGATGTGGGATAAAAATTGATTTCCCAAACCTTCACCTTGACTTGCACCTTTTACCAAACCAGCAATATCCACAAATTCCACACGCGCAGGTATAATTTGTTCAGAATTGGCAAGTTTGGCGAGAACATTTAACCGGTCATCTGGTACTGAGACAATGCCAACATTCGGTTCAATGGTACAAAAAGGAAAGTTAGCAGCTTCAGCTTTAGCGTTAGCGACTACAGCGTTAAATAAGGTTGATTTTCCGACGTTGGGAAGTCCGACTATTCCGGCTCTTAGCATTTTAGATTTTTAGATGTTGAACTCCAATTATAGGATAATTCAAACAGGTTTCGGGATGGTTTGGGGAATGGGTCCGGGTACTGTTTGCGGTATGGGTTGGGGTATGGTTTGGGGAATAGGTCCGGGAACGGGTTCTGGTACTGGTTCTGGGAACGCAGGAGGAATGTTTGGTTGCGGGGGTGGTTCGGGTTTTGGTAGGGGTTGGGGTTCGGGTATGGAAATGGCACAGGGATAAGTCATGGTCATTTTGGCGTGATGCGACTTTCCCAAGCTAGATGATACCTTAATTTATTGGCATCTTCCCAAATGGTTATACTCAAATTTTAAGGATCACGATTTTCCCACAATTCTAATAACCCAACTGTTCCTACAAAAAATGTATAAACTGCATATTTGATGGGGTTGTGATTTTTAGCAGGTGCATAAATAGCGGCGATGATTCCTTCAATAAAATGCGCTGCTAGGGCAATGTGAGCAAGGATTAAAACGGGATTTAATACAGTTGGTAATTGGTGGCTAGTTGTGATTGTTTCGATGTTCCATATTTCTAATCCCATTCCCGCAGTAATTAAGGGGATGGAGATAAATTTGATGATGGTGAATAGTTTTTGTTTGCTAGATTTGATGTCTTTAAAGTTCATGTTGTTTGATTTTTTCAACTAAGAATATTCTACATTTTATCTCATTAAATTATTTATTAATTCATCAATTCTTAAAAGCTCCTAAGTAATTTGTTGTACCGTATTTAGTTCAGTTGCCGGATCAGGGGAAACGCATCTAAATTATCTTGACAAAATACCATATTAGTGAATCAAGATAGAAAAATATCTAATTCCATTCAAAATCTGATTAATTCCTTAGACATCTCCGAAAAAGAATTAAATTATGGTATAACAAGGTAAAATCGTGTATCTACCCTGAGATTATGAGCAACATAGTTGAGTATAAATAGTCAGGTCAAATTAATCAAAGGTAAAAACTATGACTCAAGCAATTGATCAACATATAATTCAAGAAAATATCCTATTAGATAAATTTAGAAATCTAACCATTGAAGAACAACAAACTATTTTAGATTTTGTAGAATTTATGTACAGAAAAAAAATAGATTACCAGAAAATCAAGAAGTTTCTGCTTATGATTTAGCTAAAGAATGGGCTGGATCTGTAGATAGTGGAATTGGTGATTTATCTACAAATAAGAAGTATCTTCAAGGATTTGGTAAATAATGAAATCGAAAATTATTATAGATACTTCTCCTTTGGTTGCTTTTATTGATAAAAGTGATAATTTTCATCTGTGGACGGTAGAAACATGGAAAAATTTATGTCCTCCTTTATTGCTTAACGGGTGACAAGGTGGCTAAACAGCTTGTTTCATAAGGGATAGAGCCTGAAAGCCACGTTGAAAAAAGAGGCGTTTATGCGGCTTGAGAGCGATTAAGTTCAGAGCTAAATCAGCCCATAATTCCATGCCATAAATCCATAATTGTCCGTAGAGAGCAAAGCCAAAATCACTCTGACGTGGGTACTTATCCTAGTGTTGTTGAATACGTCCGGCATAAATCTCTATACCTAATTTTTTCATCCGCTGACCGTACATAGTGGCCAAACTATAAGCAATAATAATCAATAAGACTAAAGCTAAAAAACGAGTTTCATTCACTTTAGTGTCCTCTAAATTATAGCCACCTGTTTTACAATCTTTAAAGAACTGTTCAATTCCCCATCGGCATCTATAAAGACATAAAGTTTGTTTCAGAGTTGGCAGATTTGTTAAAATATACCAAGGTTCTTTTGGTCCTTTTTGACGATATTTTCTCTTCCAATAAACAGCAATATTAAATAAGCCTAATTCATCCCCTTTACCACATTTAACTCCCTCATAAAACTTCGACATTCCTGGCTTAAATCCTTGGTTTTTAAGCACTTGATATTCTTGTCCTGGGTTTTCCTGAAAATGAAGGTCTTTCTTCTGACGTAGAGCAAAGCACACTCCTTGCTCATCAAGCCATTTAGCAAGTTTTGGACTATGAAATTCTCTATCTGCTAACACCACAATTCGACATTTTTTTAACAACTTTATTGCCGTTTTTATTAATCTTTTTTGGGTTTGTAAATTACTATTTCCGACATGATTTAATGTTTCCCAATATAGTGGTAAGGCATGAGTACCCCATACCAATGTCACCATAAATATGTTTCGCCCCTTCCACTGTGTTCTATCCAATGCTACCATCCAATAACCATATTTTTGATATTGTTTTTTATGAAAATAACGCCGCTGTTCTCGATTCAGTTGCTTTGGTGTTAACGATTGTCTAATCCAATATTTTATCAACGGAAACCATAATAATTTTACGCAGAGTTTCCCTATTGCTAAAAATCTTTGTAGATTGCGTTTCCTGCTTTCATATTGAATTGGTTGGGGAAATAAACTTGCCAATTTTGACAGTTTTACTTGGCGATGAGCTTGTATCAATAACAACAATATCTCTAGTGTCAGATACTGCTGTTCACTTAAATGCTTTCGGAAAATTGTTTGATATGATTGTGGTAACATTTTGTTGTTTTGGGGGCTTCCTTGCCCCTATTTTTTTCCCTCCTTATTTTCTCAAATTATTGCCACATCTCATCTTCAGCCCCCTTGTCACCCGTTAAGGTCAATCATATAACAAAAAAAGCGATCGCTCTCTCTCCCTACCTACACCAAACAGCGATCGCTCCTCATCCCACTTACATCAAACAGCGATCGCACTTCCATCATCCCTAAAAACCGTGATCGCGTTTCTCATTATTCCAAAACAAAGGAGTGCGCTTGTCTGTAATCACGTAAAAAGCGATTTTGAAAATAAAAATTACTAATTAATCTTCATAATCTTCATATTTTTTAAGTTGTTTATCTTGAGTATATTCAGGATCATTAAGATACTCAATTAATTCTTGTAAAACAATTATATCCATGCTATCTCCACGTGTTTCAAGATTAGACATTCTATGTGTAACACCATGATAAGGTCTATACTCCAGATAGTCTTCATGTAGTGTAGTTGTAATTTGATAATTTTTCCGCCACTCTTCTCCTGTTTCCCAAACTACAACCAAGTTTATATCTTTGGAATTTTTTGTTCCTGTCTCTATATCCTCAATTAATCCATTTAATGAATACTTGTACTCTAAAACTTGAGGTGCAGACTGAAATGGTAATACTTTTTGAGATTCATAATTTTCTAAATTTTCCTCCTGAACTCCTAAAGGATTTTCGTTTTTATCATAAATATGTAAATGATTTTTATCTATAACTATCCTATATAAACTATCATAATCAGAACGTTCATTCGTTGCCATTATTTTGATACCACGAATAACGCCACCAGCAATCATCTGATTAAAGAGTGCTATTACATCTTGTTCTCGAGATGGCATAGATGTAATAGAAATTTCTTGTGTTGGGTTGAAAAAGTTTTTATTAACTATATTTAATGGATTTTGTTGTTCATGTTCTTCCATTTCCTTTTTCCAATCATCAATTCTTTTTTGTATTAATATATCCTCTCTACTTTTTCCAGTGCCAGTAGGTTTTAAACATTTATGATACCTAAATAAAACATCTACCAAACGAGAAGCAATTTTTTGTGCGAGTTCTTGCAATTGTTTTTTATAGCTTTTTCTACCTAAATCTGGTGTATAGTTTTCAAAGTGAATCAAAACAAAAGCATTGTTTTGACGACTAATATTTTGTCCCAACGGAATTTGAATTGTTTCTCCTTGGGGCATATTATTTGATGCTAATTGTATTCCACCAGATAAAACTTTATTTCCTATTCTATAGCTTAAATCACGACTAAAATTATTCCAATGATTCACTGACCAAACATAAGCACAATACACATAAGGTTTATGTTTTTCTAGAAGCTCTTTTTCCTCTTCTTCTAATTTTAGTTTTAGTTCCTTATGAGAATCAGATGAGGAAAAATTCCACTCACCATAAATAACCGACTTATTCATAAATGTCTTAGGTAATTCATTATAATCTTTATGTCTATCTAGTAATTCTTGTTTCTTTTGCTGTATGGTTTCATAACAAATACATTTTGATTTCTGAGTAGTTTCATGAATCCATAGATAAGTAGGACTTGTTATTGATTCTCTAGTTAATTTTCCATTTTTATCAAATACATCTAAAATAACCTCTAATTTTTCAGTGGGTTTAATAGATCCTAATGCGGTTTTAAGTCTTAAAACTTTTAGCCATGAACTAGCTTCTTTCATTCCTACCCAAGTGAGGTTTTTAGGAAAAGTATTTTTATCAAATTCAAGACAAATGGAAACACCTGTATCATTATTTTCCACAATTGTTCTAAAGTATGGATCTAAAGGTTCTTTATCAGGAGTTACTTGAGGTCTTCCTAAAGAATTATCATCATCATCTACCCACTCTCTTGCATTAACCATTTTCCCAACAGCACTATAATTAGCAGTTTTTGTACACAGTTGAATATAATTAAATCCATAGGCTAAATAAGTCGCTCCAACACCTTTATGTCCACGATTTTTGTTATTTTTAAAAGAAAAAAATGGAGTTAAAAATGATTTGAATTGTTTTTCATCTAAACCTGTTCCATTATCTGTTACCATTAGTATATTTTTTTGTAAATTAATGGTGATCCAAATTTTTGGAATATAATTATCCTCTTTAGTAGCACGTTTTTCTACAGAGTCCATAGAATTTTGAATAGTTTCAGAAAAGGGATCGTACCATCCTGCATAGGATGTTAAAATACCTTTGATTTGATTTTTAAGGGATTTTAGTTTTACTTCTGCATCAGCTTCGGTTTTTGCTTCAAGAGGATCAAATGAGTCAAAAGGTTGGAATGATTGCATAGTTAGGGTGTTTTTATCATTGTGTGGGTAATTAAGAGTTTGGAATTTATTGATCAAGTTGAAACATTAAATTCCACACTATTCAACTATACCAGAAAATCTTCAATTTTAAGTATTTTCTCCACAGTGATAACCCAGCAGCAACCCTCCAAACCTCTCTAAGCCACAGCAAACTCTGTAAACTTCCGAGTTTCAGGATCATGAAAAGCTAAAACAATATCCTCTTTTGGTACACCTTCCCTTAATAACTCCGTTGCTATTCCTTCCTCAGTCCAATCTTCCTCAATGTAAATCTTCTGATTTTTAATACGAACATAAACATGAGTATTATTAACTCTTTTTTTGTTAACCCAATCAATACTACGCCAAAAATAATGATGATTATTGTCATCAAAAATTAAACAATTTTCCGGGTGAAAATCAGGAGCTTTTTCAACAATTTGATAATATTCTGTTAAGATTTTTTTGATTATTTCTCCATATCTTGTGAGCTTATCCATGATACAATTTCCTCCTGTTCGTTATTAAAAACAATAAACTCTACCTGATGGCGTTTAACAATAGCTTTAACTGATTTCCTTTGAAAAAAGGTCTCAAATACCGTATCTTTGACAGCTAAATAAATTGCATAATGTTTTTCAGATAAATCTAAAATATCACGATATACAATATATTGTCCTAATGCCAATTCAAAATCCCTCATCGGAGAAGGATTAATAAAACTTTTTATTTCTACAACAATGGTACGATTATTTTGTTCAGCTAATAACGTTTTCTCCGCAAGTAGATCAGCATAAAGTTGGGCATCTTCGTATTGTAAAAAATAAGAATCGGCTAAAATTCTCCAACCATCTTTAATTAAAGCATTTTTAACCGCATCATGGTAGATATCCTTTGCCATTTTTCTCCCTAGTTTAAGATCATTTACTCTTCCCCACATAACATAAATTATAACATTTCAGGTGAGTCCATCCAGACCCACCCTCAACTATATTATACCAAAGCTGCCTGTTCCTCCTTACTAATCACCCTACCTTCATCCTCAAAACCAACAATTTGATCAAAATTCAAATAACGATACAAATTATCCGCAAAAGGATGGATTTTCTCACCCACAATATCCAAATATTCCTGCACATTAGGAAGTCTTCCCAACAACGCACAAACTGCCGCTAATTCTGCCGATCCTAAATACACTTGTGCGCCATTTCCCATGCGATTATTGAAGTTACGAGTAGAGGTAGAAAACACAGTAGTATTATCTTCCACTCTCGCCTGATTTCCCATACACAAACTGCATCCAGGAATCTCAGTTCTCGCTTTTGCACCTACGAAAACATCATACACACCTTCTACCTTTAATTGGTGTTCATCCATTCTTGTAGGTGGTGCGATCCATAACCTTGCTTTTACCTCACCTGCACCTTCTAAAACCTTGGCAGTTGCCCGATAATGACCGATATTTGTCATACAAGAACCTACGAAAACTTCCTGTACTGGATCATTCGCAACTTCCGATAATAATTTAACATTATCGGGGTCATTGGGAGCAGCAACAATTGGTTCTTTGATCTCGTTTAAATCAATCTCAATTATTTCTGCATATTCCGCATCTCTATCGGCTGACATTAACTGCGGGTTGGCTAACCATGCTTCCATTTTTGCTACTCTTCTCATGATGGTTCGCGCATCAGAATAACCCCGTGCTACCATATTTTTTAACAGGGCAATATTTGACCGCAAATATTCGGCAATGGTTTCTTCACTCAATTTAATTGTACATCCAGCACAAGAACGTTCTGCGGAAGCATCTGTTAATTCAAATGCTTGTTCTACTTTTAAATTGGGTAAACCTTCAATTTCCATGATCCGTCCAGAAAAAACATTTTTCTTGTTCTTTTTCTCGACGGTTAATAATCCTTTTTGGATGGCAACATAAGGAATAGCGTTAACAATATCTCTCAAAGTTATTCCTGGTTGCAATTCTCCTTTAAATCTTACCAAAACTGATTCTGGCATATCTAAAGGCATTACACCCAATGCACCCGCAAACGCAACTAACCCAGAACCCGCAGGAAAGGATATTCCCAAGGGGAAGCGGGTGTGGGAGTCTCCACCTGTTCCCACGGTGTCGGGTAACAACATCCGGTTTAACCAGGAGTGAATGATACCATCCCCAGGACGCAACGCTACACCACCACGGGAGGAAATGAAGTCTGGTAGTTCTTGGTGGGTTTTAATATCCACTGGTTTGGGATATGCTGCGGTATGGCAGAAACTCTGCATTACTAAGTCTGCACTGAAACCTAAACAAGCAAGTTCTTTTAACTCATCTCTGGTCATGGGTCCTGTAGTGTCCTGAGAACCCACTGTAGTCATGATGGGTTCGCAAGAAGTACCGGGACGTACACCGGGTAAACCGCACGCCTTCCCGACCATTTTTTGCGCTAATGAGAAGCCTTTTCCAGTATCCTTGGGTTGTTGAGGACGGATAAATAAATTGCTGGGTTCTAAACCTAATGCTTGACGGGTTTTGTCGGTGAGGGTACGTCCAATTAATAGGGGGATACGTCCACCGGCGCGAACTTCATCTAAAATGGTATCAGGTTTAAGGGTGAAGGTGGAAATAACTTCTCCCGCAGCGTTGGTAATTTCACCTTTGTAGGGGTAAATTGTGATCACGTCACCGGTTTCCATTTTGGTGACATCGCATTGTATGGGTAATGCACCTGCATCTTCGGCTGTGTTAAAAAAGATAGGTGCGATCGCACTACCTAAAACGTAACCACCGGCGCGTTTATTGGGAACGAAGGGAATATCATTACCTAAATGCCATAATACAGAATTGATTGCTGACTTACGAGATGAACCTGTACCGACAACATCACCGACGTAAGCTACAGGATGTCCTTTTTTCTTCAAGTCTGCAATGGTGTCTAAACTTCCCGGTTGACGGGTTTCTAACATTGCTAAAGCATGAAGGGGAATATCAGGACGGGTGGTAGCGTGAGTTGCGGGTGATAAGTCGTCGGTGTTGGTTTCTCCAGGAACTTTGAAAACGGTAACGGTGATAGCTTCGGGAAGTGTGGGACGCACAGTAAACCATTCTGCTGCTGCCCAAGAGTCTACCACTTTTTTAGCGAATTTGTTGGTTTTAGAAAGTTCTAAAACATCGTGAAACGCATCATAAACTAAGAGAATTTTGCTTAATGCGGTGGCAGCGTTTTCTGCTACAGGGGAAGAAAGTAAATTAATCAGTGATTGTACGTTATAACCGCCTACCATTGTACCTAGTAATTCTACTGCTTCGATAGCAGAAATTAAAGGACTGGTAATTTCTCCTTTAGCAATAGCAGTGAGAAAACCAGCTTTAACGTAAGCAGCTTGATCTACTCCGGGGGGTATGCGATCGCGTAATAAATGTAATAATAACTCTTCTTGTCCTTGGGGGGGATTTTTGAGTAATTCACATAATTCTGATGTTTGTTTTGCATCTAATGGTAAGGGGGGAATACCAATTTGGGCGCGTTCTTGGGTATGTTGTTGATATTCTGCTAACATGATTTAGCTTTTCTCCTCTCAATGTCTTGTTTTCTTTATTTTATTGTAAAGGAAATGTTACAGGAGTTACTGGTAAACGAATTTGTCAGATATAAACAGTTTATAGTTTATAATCAGATTATTAAAATTTTACTAAATTTAACTTTTATGTCAGCCAGGGATACCTACCATGAAGCAATTAAAAATGCCTTAATCAAAGATGGTTGGATGATTATTCGTGATCCTTATACTATTAAATATGAGGAGATCCAATTATTTGCCGACTTATTAGCTGATAGAACTTTAGAAATTGAACGTAATGGACAACAAATTATTGTGGAAGTGAAGAGTTTTATCAGTCGTTCACCCATGCGTGAATTTGAAACAGCTTTAGGGCAATATATTATTTATCGTACCTTATTAAAAGTCATTCTTCCTGAAGCTAAAATTTATGTAGGAGTAAGTCGTAGTATTTATAAATCTTTCTTTCTGCAAAAAGCGATTTCGTTTATCATAGAAGAAAATGGTTTAAGATTAATAGTTGTTGATTTGAATAAGGAGGAAATAATTCAATGGATAAATTAAATCTATATCGCAATGTGATCAAGAAAATTCTCACAGAATATGAACAATTAGCATCACAAACACCTAATCCTGAAGGTGTTGATAGTATATTAGCATTTGATGAACAAAGAGATCAATATCTTTGGTTTCAAACAGGTTGGCAGAATGATCATAAAATTAGAGGTATTACTGTTTATGTGAGAATTAAAAATGAGAAAATTTACATTGAGGAAGATTGGACAGAAGAAGGTATTGCAAATGAGTTATTAACCGAAGGTGTACCAAAGGAAGATATTGTTTTAGCTTTTCATGATCCGGAAACTCGGAAGTTTACAGATTTTGCTGTGGCTTAGGTTTAATAATGTAGGTTATAATAGTTACACAGAATATTTTTAATATTTAAAATAAGTGGTGAATTATGAGAAAACCTGATAATTGGAATAGCCTGATAGATTCATTTAGTAACTGTAATTGTCCCTATGCTTACATAGTAAGTTATTATCTTTCGAGATTTGATAAAGATGCTTATACCAAATTAGGTTTTGGAAATCAAGGGGAAACACATATAAAAATATCATCCATATTTGAAATTCCACCTAATACATTGAAAAATTTTAGAGACGCTTTTGATCCTTATCATGAAAATAATCGTAAAGGTTGGTGGCAGAGAGATTTATGGCGTGTTGAAAAAGAAATTTTTAATGGATTTAAAACATATTCTGAAAATGAATTATATGAGTTAGTATGTAAAATTTTAAGTAATCCAAAACAAGATTTTAAATACTTTTTTGATTCTGATCAATTAACCAGTGAAATAGATAATATCACACTATTTCCTGATGAAGTAAACGACACACAAATTTTAACAGAAGGATCTGTTAGACAAGTAACAGTTAATGCTTATGAAAGAAATAATGAAGCTCGAAAAATATGTATTGAATATTATGGTACAAATTGTTATGTATGTGGGTTTAACTTTGAAAAAATTTATGGTGAAATGGGTAAAGATTTTATTCATGTTCATCATTTAATTCCTTTATCTAAAATTAATCAAGAATACGGAGTTGATCCAATTAAAGATTTACGTCCAGTATGTCCTAATTGTCATGCTATGATACATCGGAAAAATCCACCATATACCATAGAACAAATTAAAAATATTCTTCAATAGCTGATATGGTGAATAGGAAGGAAAAGTGATAGCTTAAGGTCTCATTCTCACAAATAAACCCATCCTGTAAATCCTTAAATCCTGGACATCCTGATTCTGACAATATGCTATAATTAGTTAACCAATAGATATCAAGAACCACCAATTATGACCACAAACATACACTTCCAAGCAAAAGTAAATCACGGGAAAATCGAAATTCCCCTGGAATATCAAGAAGAAATAAACAGCGCGGAAATAGTCGAAATTGTGATTTTACAACCTATCCCCAAAAAGAAACAATTCCCAGCAACAGGAATAATTAGTAACTTAACCACAAACCCGATCAAAATTGCTAATTTTCAACCACTGACTAGAGAAGAAGCAAATGAACGGTGGTAATATGACAAAATACTTTATTGATTCCAATATTTGGCTTTATCGTTTTATCTTAAATAGTAGTGATTCCAACGCCATAAAAAAGCAACAAATAGCTACAACCATTACCAGTCAAGAAAATTTATTAATCAGCACACAAGTTATTAATGAAGTTTGTGCAAATTTAATTCGCAAAGCAGGTTTTGATAACTCACAAATTAAAACTTTAACAGAAGAATTTGCCCAAGGTTGTGAAATTTTACCCGTCTCCCTAGAAACTATTCAATATGCAGCAAAATTACGTGATAACTATTCTCTCTCTTTTTGGGATAGTCTAATAGTTGCTAGTGCAATTTTAGGAAAAGCAAATATTCTTTACTCAGAAGATATGCAGCATAGTTTAATGATTAATAATACCTTACAAATTGTCAATCCATTTTTATCTTAACATCCTGAAAATCCTTAAATCCTGGACATCCTGATTCTGACAACCAAAATCAAGTCTGAAAACCCAATATTGTCATCAATTCCATCAAAGAAATAGTTAGATCCCAGACTTCTGGAAAAAGTCAGGGATCTGATGATAGTCGAAAGTTGTGGAGGAATTAACAGCAATCAACCAAACCAGTTAGAAGGTTGAAAACCTGGTTGAATTGTTTCACAAAGGTGTTGACTAATAAACTCTGCTTTTGCTTGCATGATTGAAAAAATCCCTTGGTGAATCAAGTTTTGTAGATGTAATTTTTGTTCTAAAGGATTACGGGATAACTTGTGATTGAAAAAACTCTCTTTGGGATTTTCAGCAAACTCTATTTGACTCTCAGAAACTCGACTATCAACACCAGGAAGACGATCAATTACAAAAGAAATTAGCTCTTGACGTAAATCAGGAACTGCAAAAACCTGTTGATAAGGTTGGTAGGGGTATGTATGCAAAACACTTTCAATTTCACTAATAACAGATTGCTGTGTTAACTTAACTACGGTTTTCATTTGTTCTTATCTCCTTTTCCATGCAAATAAATGATTGGTGCAACAAAACATTTATCTCAATAGCAATTTGGTAATGATAAGCAGTGATCACCCTTTCCCACACCATACCCGACACCCCCAATTCAAGATTTAATCTTGGCAAGATATCAGATGATTCAAAGTTGATGATATTTAGTTGTAATTTATACCTATTTAAAGATGTTATTTTCAAATAGGAATCCAGCTACTGCTTAATTACCGATGTTAGAGCTATACAAATATAATTATTTCATATTTACGCTATTTTGGTGAAAAACTACACAAAACGCAGCATAAACTATTAGGGATCAATTTTATTTACCTTTATTTACAAAAAATTTTGTTAATTATGCTTAACCTGAAAGTAAAGTTAAACTCACAATAAGATTTACATTACCTCTGATATTATTTCTATATGAAGCTGCTCCTAATTATGCCCCCGTCTGTGGGCTTATTTTGTCTTTCCCCAGAATTATATTCTGAGGGAAAAATTAAAGTGTAATTTACATATTAAAAAAATCTTAAAAAGTCCACATCTTCCATCAATAGATGTTGCAGTTGCTGATCAATTTCAGCAGCAGCAGCTAATCCCGAAACCATTGCTCCTTCTACCAAATTTCCGCCACACCAATCACCACAACAAACTAAAGGTAAAGGAGTATTGGCAGATAAACAAGGTATATCTAAAGGAGTACGAGGAAAAGCATAACGCCAACGATGTACTTGCATCCATTGAGGATTTTCTAACCAGGGAAGTGCTAAATTTTCTGCTGCTTTTTGCAACATATCATTACCAACAGGTTGTAAATCTTGGGTTTCTAGATGTTGTTGAGCGAACTTGGCGCTACTTTGTAACACAAAATGCGGTGGTTGTGATTGGTGACGCTTGCTACTATCGAATCCAATCCATGCTAAATCAGTATGATCATTAAAGGTTAAAGCTTTCCAATGGGGTAAGGGTTGAGAGTTGGGGGAAAATCCCGCCATGACACTAATACAAGGGTAAAACTCAACAGAATGCAAACTATCGAAAAAATCAGCACCCAATAAACTTTTACCCAAAGGCGCTAATAAATCTCCAGCTTGGGGTGCAGGAATAGCAACTATTAAAGCCTTGGCGTTTAATTGTTCATTATTGTCTAAAGTAAGATACCAAGCATTTTCTGTGGTAAGATTAATCTTGATCACACGCTGATTAAATAAAATCTCTAAACCAGGAGTGAGAAATTTAGCAATACTGCTCATTCCCTCTGGTGCAACATAACGCGGACTACAGTTTGCTGGTTGAGATATACCTTCAGTGATGGAAAATTCATAAACTATATCTGTCCAGATTTTCAGAATTTGCCGTTTTTGCAATAATTCCACAAAATTCGTGAATAATTCACCCTTTGGCTTGAGATAACAAGCACCATGATCCGCCCAAGTTTCCTGCAAACGCCGTGTAGCAACTCTTCCCCCCACACCACGAGATTTTTCCACCACTAAAACCCCATAACCAGCTTGACGTAACCGCTGGGCGCAAACTAAACCAGATATACCCGCACCAATGACAACAATATCAGTAATATGAGAATTTGACATATTTCACAATTCAACCTTGACAATAACTATTAAAAGCTAATAGTAGAATAGGGTACAGACTAGCAGCATGGAAGGGAGGATGGGAAATTGGATGAACTAAGGGCGGTACTAGAGTTAGCCACTGAAGAAGAACTACAAGACTTAACAGCTATTCTGTTTAGTCGCAAATTTAATCCCCTAGATTATGTTCACACACCCGAACCCATCGTAGTGCAAAGCCAAGATCGTCAAGCTTGGTTAGATGCAATAGAAAACCGCTTTCGCTTTTTAGCGGCTGATGGGATCACGGTATTACGGGGGCGCACTGATCAAGTAACTTACCGACAAGCATTAATTCAAGTATGTAAATATTTGAAAATTCCTTATTATGAGGATTTAGCAACTGTTGATTTAGAAGCAGAGGTATTTTTGCATCTTTTAGGAAAGGTGTGGAAAAAATTGCCAAAACAAGAACAACAAAAAATTGCCACTAAAATACAACGTCAGTTATTATCATCAGAGGAGCAAAAACCATTACCTCTGTCATTACAAAAAGATCCTTTAGGATTAATTTTCAAAGGTGGTAGTGCTTTAGCTGTAACTTCCGTGATTCAGCCTTATGTACTTCAACAAATTGCCCGTCAATTTGCCATTCATTTAGCTACCTATCAAGTAGCCAAAGAAGCCGCAATTACAGGTACACAAGTAGCCAGCAAACAGTTTCAAAGCTATGTCACAGCACAAATGGCGCGAAGGGGAATGACTGTAAGTGCAGCCCGATATAGTGCAGTTCGCACAGTATTTGCTGTTGTCGGACCAATGATGTGGGCTTGGTTTTTTGCTGATTTAGGTTGGAGAGCGATCGCTACTAACTATGGTCGCATTATTCCCACTATTTTCACCCTCGCGCAAATTCGTCTCACCCGTGCAGAATGTTGGGAGTTAGCTTGAACAAGGCTTTTTATCATCCTGATTCTAGTTTGCAACCTGCGTGGAACAGTCTTCAATTTGGGTTGCTTGTTTTCCCTGTCAATCCATTTTTGGGGGCTGTAACTATTTGTTTGGCATCATTAATAACTTGGGCGAAAAAATACCGCACCATTAGCCAAAAACCCCTGCACAAAGGATTTGCAAGTTTAAGTTTATTGTTGTTGATAACTACCGGGTTTGCCTCTCATAAATTAGAGGCTTTCCTGGGTTTATTCAACTTATTACCTTATTTTTTTGTATTTGCCGGATTAACTTCCCTAATTCAAACACCTGCTCAATTATGGCGAATAGCTTGGATTATGATCATAGGTTCTTTACCTGTGGTAATTATCGGTTTTGGACAATTATTTTTAGGTTGGAGTTTTAAAATACAATTTCTTTGGGTGTTAATAGATTTGACAATTTCCCCTGGAGGAGATCCACCCGGACGCATGGCTTCTGTGTTCATGCACGCCAATACTTTAGCCGCTTATTTAGTGACAATTTTTATTTTGGGTTTGGGTTTATGGCTAGACAATTATCAAAAACTCCAACAAAAAATCCCACAGAAAATCACAACTAATTACCGTCCCATTATTTTCTTAACAATAGCAGTAATTGCGAATTTTATAGCTTTGATTTTAACCAACTCTAGAAATGCTTGGGGAATAGCGATTATTACCTGTTTAGCTTATGCTTTATATCAAGGTTGGCGGTTAGTTGTCGCTGGTTTTTTGAGTATTGCCACTAGCATATTGTTAGCAGCTTTTGCACCAGGAGCGATCGCGCAATTTTTCCGTCGTTTCGTTCCTTATTTTATCTGGGCGCGGTTAAATGATCAAATGTACCCTGATCGACCAGTAGCATTAATGCGAAAAACTCAATGGGAATTTGCTTGGAATTTAACACAACAACATCCCTTTACAGGTTGGGGTTTACGCAGTTTTAGCGGACTCTATAAAACCAAAATGCAAATTGATCCAGGTCATCCCCACAACTTATTTTTAATGTTATCAGCAGAAACCGGTTTAATTACCACTTTGTTATTTTGTGGGTTACTCCTATGGATTTTAATTATTGCTAGTAAAACTCTATGGAAATCAGAATCTTTAGAACCAGAAAACAGAATCATTTTTTTCAGTTATCTACTTGCTTTTATCGGTTGGATAATATTTAATACCGTAGATGTCACAACATTTGATTTACGGTTAAGTACATTATTTTGGGTGTTTTTAGCTGCCCTATGCGGTGTATGTTATCAGTATAAGTCACGTCATCATACCAATTCTATGTAACAGGATGTTTGAAAAGTGTTTAATGTATAAATAAACCCCTCTCCAAACCTCTCCCCGCCGCGGGGAGAGGCTTTGAAACCCCCCTTCCCTACAAGGGAATGGGGGAAGGGGGGTTAGGTTTCTAGAGATTATCGGTTTCATCTAATACTTTTCAAACAACCTCTAAGGTTGCGCTATATTTCCGTAGGGACAATTCATGAATTGCCCCTACCATGTATAATTTGTTGTAATTTGAAAACAATCGTTACAATACTTAATTTAATCGTGTAAATATTTACAATTAATATATTGACCGACAACGGTTGTATTACGATGGATTGATTAACAATAATACCTCAACTATCTATTCTCACTTAATCAGTCCTAGTGGACAAAGTGTATTCTATGATGATGCAGATAGCGATCGCGCTCCCTTCACTCTCACAGAAACAGGAACTTACAAACTAATTATTGATGGTTATTTAGATAACACAGGTGATTACAGTTTCCGGTTAATTGATGCTAGTGCAGCTACAAATTTAGCTTTAAACACTCAAGTTACAGGTACTCTTGATCCAGGGTTAGAAACTGCCATTTACCGCATTACTGGTACTGCTGGACAAAAATTACGGTTTGATTCTTTAATTACTGGTTTTGTGAATGGGTATTGCACACTTTATAAACCAGGTAATCAATATGTTACTAGCTACTATCTTGGATCTGACTTTGAAGTTGATTTACCAGGAGATGGCACTTATTTGTTAGTTGTTGGTGGCTATACAGCAAATGAAACAGTTAACTATAAATTCCAAATTACGGAGGTTTAGATAATTTTAGGCGAGGTGCTTTAGCGAAACGCACCGAAGGTATCGCTTTTTGGGATGTGGGGAGTGCGATCGCTTTTTGGGATGTGGGGAGTGCGATCGCTGTTTGGGGATGTGGGGAGTGCGATCGCTTTTAGGGGATGTGGGAGGGCGATCGCTGTTACAATTAAAGAGATTTTGGAGGGTATGAAGCGATGATAGTTACAGCAATTAGACCCGTAACAATCGAAGAGTTTTTGCAATTACCAGAAACAGAACCTGCTTCCGAATTTATTAATGGACAGATCATACAAAAACCGATGCCTCAAGGGGAACATAGTCAACTTCAGATTGACCTCTGCGAAAGAATTAATCAAATTGCCAAACCTCAAAAAATCGCCAAAGCCTTTCCCGAACTACGCTGTGTTTTTGGTGGATTAGCGATCGTTCCTGACATAGCTGTATTTCGTTGGGAGCGAATTCCTCGATTGTCGTCAGGACGGATTGCCAATCGTTTTGAAATTTATCCCGATTGGGCGATTGAAATTCTCTTGCCCGATCAAAAATATAAACAAGTCCTAGCCAAACTATTACACTGTGCCGAGTATGGGACGGAATTGGGATGGTTGCTAGATGCTGAAGATGAAAGCATTTTAGTTGTAGATAGCGATCGCCGAGTGAGGGAATTTAAAAATAGTGATCGTCTGCCTGTTCTTACAGGGATTTCATTAGAGCTAAACGTTCAAGAAGTCTTTAGCTGGTTGATTTTTTGACAGGATCGCTTTTGGGGATGTGGGGAGGGCGATCGCGAAGCACGACCTAAAAATCATTTGCTAAAATAGAAGTAACTTAAAGTTACAGGAAAAACAAATAAATGATCACTTTAGAAATGGCGATCGCTAAAATTAAACAATTACCTCTTGAACAGCGCAATGAAGTAATTAAATTTATCGAGTTCTTAGAATTTAAAGCAGGAAACATTGATCTTGCTTCCCAAGAAACAAAAACTACAAAAAATTACCCACTGAGAGGAAAACCTATTACCATTGCTAATGATTTTGATGAACCTTTGCCGGAACTTTGGGAAGCATTAGCAGAATGATTTTACTAGATACCCATATTTGGCTATGGTTACTTCACGATCCTAGTCAATTATCACAAGCAGCACAAGCAGCTATTGAAAGTGAAGAATCTCAAAATGGCTTATTAGTTTCCGCTATTTCTGTTTGGGAAGTAGCAGTTAAATCTAGTGTCGGTAAATTAGTTTTGCCTTTACCCATTGATGAATGGTATCAGTTAGCGCAAACTCATTCAGGTATAATCATAGAACCTTTATCACCCATAGATGCAATTGCCAGTACACAGTTACCAGACAATTTTCACAAAGATCCAGCAGACAGAATTTTAGTTGCTATTGCTAGACGTTATGAAATTCCCCTTGTTACCTGTGATGCCAAAATTTTAAATTATCCCCATGTAAAAACGATTTGGTAAATATGCGATCGCTTTTTGAGATGTGGGAGGGCGATCGCTGTTTGGGATGTGGAGGAAGTACGATCGCTGTTGGGATGTGGGAGTGCGATCGCTGTTTGGGGATGTGAAGGGGTGATCGCTTTTTGGGGATGTGGAGAATCGAGAACTAATCATCTCTATTTCCACGAGTTAAATAACGGACTTCCTCCAATAAAATATTAAATCGCTGATCGCTTTCAGCTTGTCTTTGTTTGATCAATTCCATTTCACGCTGATTTTGAGCAGCTACTTGTAGCAATGCTTGAGCCGTTACTCTCAACCCATCTATGCTATCTTTAACTTCAGTTATACTTTCCCTAACTTCAGTTATACTTTCTCGCAACTCAGTCACAATGGAAGCCAAATCATCAAGCATTTCATCATTCCACCGTTGTACAGTCATAGTATGTTCTTAATATTGCAATTAAACTAATATTCTAATTATACCAAAGATATCGCTTTTTGAGAATGTGGAGGGCGATCGCTTTTGGAGATGTGGAAAGTGCGATCACAAAACTTCAAAAAGAACGATACCATTAAATTAAAATAAGTCAAACTAATTAAGTACAGCCATGAAAACATCAGCATTCCAGAAAGCTATTGAGTCAGTCGAAATTTTATCAATAGAAGATCAAGAAATATTACTGAACCTTCTGCAAAAAAGACTGCACGAAGCAAAAAGAACCAAACTATCTCAAGAAATTACAGAAGTTCGTCAGGAATTTTATGAAGGAAACTTTCAATTTGGTTCAGTTAATCAATTCTTAGGAGAACTTGATCAACCATGAACATCGCTTGGACTCCCAAATCATTGCGTTCTTTTAAACGTCTAATCCGAAAATATCCAAATCTTCGACCTCTGATTGAACAAACTTTATTGCAATTAGCTGAAGATCCTTTTTATCCTAGTTTACGTACTCACAAACTAAAAGGTGAGTTAGCTAATGTCTGGTCTTGTTCAATTGACTATAATTATCGTATTTTGTTTGAATTTGTTGAAAATACTGAAGACCAACAAGAAGCTATTTTGTTGCTCAATTTGGGAACTCATGATGAAGTATATCGATACGAAAGTGCGATAGCGAAGCCCACTGAAGGTATCGCTTTTAGGAGATGTGAGAGGGCGATCACTTTTTGGGATTTAGAAATGAATCAAGTGATCTCAGGTGATTCAGGTCAAGAAATTTCAATCGATCTCATTAGTCAACGGATTAGTAAAATCCTAATGAATGTGTGATATGGCAAAATCATTTACTCCTGAACTTAAGAAAATCCTTGATGGAGCAGGTTGCTACTTTGAACGAAGTGGCAAAGGAGATCATGAAATTTGGTACAGTCCACTCACACAAAGAACAGCAGAGAGAATTTTAGCGGCTGAAAAAACTGGTAAAAAAATAGCAGTAGAGATAAAATCATTTTTAGGAGCATCAGAAGTAACTGAATTTCACCTAGCACTTGGTCAATGTCTCAATTACCGTTCAGCTTTGAAATTGACTGAACCTGAGCGGATGCTGTATTTAGCTATTCCCGTAGATGATCGCTTGTTGGGAATGCGATCACTCATCTACCATCTATGATTTGTAGGGGTTTAGCAATACTAACACCTTGCATTTTTGGTAAAAATAGGTTTATAATTCATTATATGTAATTATCTTCAAAAAGAAAATAATGCTAACTACATACACTGCCAAATATACAAAAGTTAATAGCGGCTATATGGGACAACTGATTGAATGGCAAGAAGTTATTACTGAAGGAGAAACCTTAGAAGAATGTAGAATTATGTTACAAGATGCTCTCAAAGAAATGATCATTGCTTATCGTCAACAAAATAAAGAAATTCCCACAGGAAGCTCTTTACTTGAACAAATTCCGGTAGAAGTTTGATTATGTCAGTAAAACGAAAAGATTTAATTAAATATTTAAAAGAAAACGGATATTATTTATTACGGGAAGGTGGAAATCATTCGATTTATACTAATGATCTAAAAACTATTCCTGTCAAAAGACATCGCACAATTGATCGCATTACGGCAAATGCAATTTGCAAACAAGCAGATTTATTACCTAAGTTTTAAATATTACCGGATCTCTCATGGGACGCTTTGCTATTCAGAGAATAGTAGGTATCGCCTTTAGCGATCGCTGTTTGGGGGATGTGGGGGTGCGATCACTTTGAGAGGGTGTTTGAAAAGTTTTGGATCGTGATTTTAGGCACTTCATGATCCCCCCTAACCCCCCTTAAAAAGGGGGGAACTAGAGTCAAAGTCCCCCTTTTCAAGGGGAATTTAGGGGGATCTAGAAATAGTTGATACACCATCAGCGACTTTTAAAACATCCTCTGATGCTTTCAGGGATGGTAAAGGAAATAAACCGAGGTATAATAGAACTAACAAGCAAATAAAGACTAGGAAAATAGATATGATTACAGTAGAATTTCAAACCACTATTGAAAATGGGATGATCAAAATTCCCGAACAGTACCAACAACAGTTAAAACAACCCAATATAGTTAAAGTCACTCTTCAACAAGACACTTCTGAACAGTCTGGAAATTACCTTCAATATTTATTAGAACATCCGTTAAATATAGAAAAATTAACTCCAATGAAACGAGAAGAAATTTACGAAAACGAATAAAAAAATGACATTTTTAGATTCAAATATCTGGATATATGCACTTAATCAGAGTCAAGATATCCGAAAACATCAAATTGCTAACCATCTAGCCACACAAACAGGACTTTATTTAAGTACCCAGGTAATCAATGAAGTTTGTGTAAACTTAATCAAAAAAGGAAATTTTTCTGAAAATCAAATTCAAAATCTTATTCAAGGTTTTTATCAAATTCATCATATCATTGAACTTGATTTGAATATATTGTTAACAGCATCCACATTAAGAACAAAATATTTATTCTCATTTTGGGATAGTTTAATTATCGCCAGCGCACTATCAGTTAATGTGAATCAACTCTATTCAGAGGATATGCAACACGGTTTTACAGTGGAAGGATTACAAATTATTAATCCTTTTCTCTAAGCGATCGCTTTTTTTGGGATGTGAGAGGGCGATAGCGAAGCGCTGCTGCAAGCAGTTCGCTGTTTGGGGATGTGAGAGAGCGATACCTACGGTAAGCTACCGCTAACACCAATAGCTCATCAAAACTTTTGCAATTATAATTGTTAACAACCCAGTAAGTTATATTCGCAGCTATGAATAACGCATTACAATATATTTGTGATTCAGAAGGGCAAACAGTTTCCGTAGTTGTACCCATTGCCCTTTGGCAAGAAATAATGACTGAGAGAGAAACCGCTTATCTATTAAGCAGTTCAGCCATGAAAGCAAGATTACTTGCAGCTAGAAAACGTCAAGAAGGAATTTCTTTGGAAGCAGCCTGTGAAAAACTTGGAATTTGATATGGATGCTTTTGAGGACTTAGCTTGGTGGATCGAAACTGATCGTAAAAAAGCATTAAAAATCATTAAACTAATTCGTGAAGTACAACGTAATCCATTTGAAGGCACAGGACAACCTGAAGCCCTAAAACACGATCTATCTGGCTGCTGGTCAAGGCGAATAGATCAAGAACATCGTCTAGTTTCAATACTGTTCGGTTAACGAAATTTTCTACTTAAACAACCTATTGTATAAAAACAACAAATTGTTGAAGATGTTGGGTTTCGTTCCTCAACCCAACCTTGTATCTTAGAGGAGGTTGCATCTTGCCCGCTAAACTGATGTGGAAATGCTTTAACCTGCCATTTCCTCTAATACCTGCCTCATAGTATCCGTTGGTACTTCGTCTGTCACTTTAACTGCACCTATTTGGGTAGGTAACACAAACCGCACTTTCCCAGATTTGACTTTTTTATCTAATTGCAAAGCATCAATAATCGCTGCAATATCTAAACCTGCTGGTAATTTTGTCGGTAAACCTGCTTTTTGAATCAGTGCATTTTGACGTTCTGTGTCGGCTTTTTGCCAAAGTCCCAATTTTACAGCAATTTCCCCTGCTGCTATCATGCCAATACCCACAGCTTCACCATGTTTCAACAAGCGATAATTGGTTAAACTTTCCACCGCATGGCCGATAGTATGACCATAATTCAAAATTGCCCGCAGTCCAGATTCTTTTTCATCTTGACTGACAACATCTGCCTTCGCTTGACAAGAATGAGTTAATATGTAATTTATCAGGTCGGATTTTACATAGCGGAGTTGGTCAAGGTGCTTACTCGCTTCCAATTGAGTAAACAATTCAGCGTCCCAAATTACGCCGTACTTGATCACTTCCGCCATTCCCGCCCTAAATTCGGCTGCTGGTAAGGTTTTCAGGACTTCAGGATCTATTAATACTAAACTGGGTTGGTGAAATGCACCGATCAAGTTTTTACCTTGAGGATGGTTAACGCCGGTTTTACCACCTACAGATGAATCTACCATTGCTAATAAGCTGGTAGGAACTTGGACAACATTAATTCCTCTTAACCAAGTAGCAGCAGCAAACCCAGTCATATCACCAACCACACCACCACCTAAAGCGACCATCGTTGAGGAACGTTCTAACCGATGTTCTAAGGCCACATCATAGATTTTTTGGATGGAGTTTAAAGTTTTGTAGCGTTCTCCAGGGGGGAGATTGTAGTGAACCACATCAAAACCAACATTTTTTAAAGAGGCGATCGCCCTTTCCCCATAATGTTTAAATATCATCGGGTTAGAAACCAACAGTACCTTTTTACCCAGTTTTAAACCCGTCATCTGTTCACCCAGTTGATCTAAACTCCCTGGTGCAACACTAATTTCATAAGAATTTTCTGGTATATCAACTTTAATTACAGAACTCATTTAACAACCCTGATATCATCACAATTTCGCGTATTTTATCGCAGTTTGGTAATTGATAATTTTTCTGTCACCTGTCACCTGTCACCTGTCACCTGTCACCTGTTTCCATGATTGAATAGAAATAAGTCACTAAACAGGAGTAATACAAATGGCTATCGTTGAATACATTGCATTTTTAGGCGTGTTTATGGGTATCGCAGTTGGTTTATTATTTGGTCTACGTTCCGCCAAGATCATCTAATTCCTAATTATTCACCCTAAAACCCTTTCTAGAGGCGGGTTTTCCCGCCCTTGATAAACAAACTCAAACCCTAACAGGTTTTCTACTCTGTCACCTGTAACCTGTAACCTTTCACCTGACCACAGCAGCAGGTTTTTTCCCCTGCTTCTCAAACGGTGGCCGCATTTCCAAACCCAATAAATTCAACATATCCCGATCTGCATCATAATCAGGACAGGGAGTAGTCACCGTCAACATCTTATTATCATCACTGGAAAAAATCGAATTAGCACCCGCCATAAAACATAAAGCTTGTTCAACTGGGGAAAGTTTCGCCCTTCCCGCACTTAAACGCACATCAGAAGTGGGCATAATAATTCTAGCAGTAGCAATCATCCGCACCACTTCCCAAATAGGTACTTCTGGCTGATTTGCCAACGGTGTACCCTCAACCTGTGAGAGAATATTAATAGGTACTGATTCGGGATGGGGTTGTAAATTAGAAAGGGTGTATAACATTCCTACCCGGTCCTCAATGCTTTCACCTAAACCGAGAATACCACCAGAACACACGGTTACATTAGTCGTGCGGACGTTTTCAATGGTGTTTAGGCGATCGCCATAGGTCCGAGTAGTAATCACAGTGCTATAATATTCCTCAGACGTATCTAAATTGTGATTATAAGCATATAATCCCGCATCTTCCAACCTTTGAGCTTGGTTTGCAGTTAACATCCCCAAAGTGCAGCAAACCTCTAAACCCATCGAGGTGACATCTTTTACCATATCCAGGACTTGCTCAAACTGGGAATTATCCCGCACTTCACGCCAAGCAGCACCCATACACACCCGACTTACACCGGTTTCCTTTGCTTTTTTAGCAATATTTAACACCGTATCCTTTTCTAACAGTGCTTCCGGTTTTACCTCGGTTTTATAGCGTGACGACTGAGCGCAATAACCACAATCTTCCGGGCAACCACCAGTTTTAATAGATATCAACTTACAAACCTGTATTTGTTTAGGATTATGAAATTGCCGATGTACAGTAGCAGCTTGATAAACAAGCTCTAGAAATGGTGTATTATAAATAGCCAAAATCTCATCTTTTTGCCAATTGTAGCGTATTCCCACCGTGACTATCCTTTTTTAGAATGTTACCAAAATAAACAAAATTACAGCAAAAACAGCAAAATAATAATTTTAGTATATGAAATCAGAACTGCCACTAATTAAAACTAACCGCTTATTTTTAAAAGTAGCTACTTCCGAAGATATACCGCAAATCATCAAATATTTTACTATAAATAAAGACCATCTTACTCCATTTTCACCTACTTGGGCTGATGGTTTTTTCACAGCAGAATATTGGCAATATCAAATTGAGCAATATCATCTAGAAATTATTCACGGTTGCGGTTTAAGATTCTTTATACATCATCAAAACCACCCCAAAGAAATAATCGGCGTTCTCAACTTCAGTAATTTTATACGCGGAGCAGCTAGTTTTTGTAATGTTGGATATAGTTTAGCAGAAGCAGCACAAGGTCATGGTTACATGACAGAAGCATTAAAAGCGGGAAATAAATATATATTTAATGAACTAAATTTTCACCGGATCATGGCCAATTATATGCCCCATAATCGCCGTAGTGGTAATGTATTAAAAAGAGCAGGTTTTGTAATTGAAGGATATGCTAGAGACTATTTATTAATTAATGGTCAATGGGAAGATCATATACTTACCAGTTTAACTAACTATAAATGGAAACCGTATTAACAGGAGTCAGGAGTCAGGAGTCGTAGGGGCGAAGCATTTGGACGACAAATTATCAATTTTATGAAAAGGCTATTTTCCGAATGCTTCGCCCGTACAGGAGTCAGGAGTCAGGAGTCAGGATAAAGAATTGATGTTTTAACCCTATTCCCTATTCCCTATTCCCTATTCCCTATTCCCTATTCCCTATTCCCTATTCCCTATAATGTAAGATAAAGAGAACACCAATTAAAAACTACTAAAAATGACACTTGCTGAAACTCCAAATCCCACCACTTCAAGTAATCCTTTACTATCACTTAAATATGAAAGTGCCTTAGAATCATTAGGTAATGATTACTATGATGAAGTCGCAGCCGAGGAATTTCCTCAACACATTTTGCGCTGGCGTAATAATGCAATTTTACCACGCTTAGGACTTGAAGCAACAACAGTAAAAGACGAAGATTTTATTCACGCATTTGGTAAATTTCAAAGCAGAAAACCATTTTTAGCATTGCGTTATCACGGTTATCAATTTGGTGAATATAACCCCCATTTAGGCGATGGTAGAGGGTTTCTTTACGGACAAGTTAGGGGAATAGATGGGGAATTATATGATTTTGGGACAAAAGGTTCAGGAAGAACACCTTACTCCCGTGGTGGTGATGGAATGCTCACTCTGAAAGGAGGAGTTAGAGAAGTTTTAGCCGCAGAAGCATTACATCGTTTAGGTGTGAAAACTTCCCGTTGTTTAAGTATGATTGAAACCGGGTTAAGTTTATGGCGTGGTGATGAACCTTCTCCCACTCGTTCCTCAGTCATGATTAGAATGAGTAAATCTCATATTCGGTTTGGAACTTTTGAAAGATTGCATTATTTAAAACGACCTGATTTAACTCAAAAATTGTTAGATCATGTGATTGATGAATATTACCCAAACTTGAAAAATGAAGATGATAAATATGCTTTATTTTATGCTGAATTAGTCAAAAGAGTAGCCGAGTTAGTAGCACAATGGATGGCAGCAGGTTTTTGTCATGCAGTTTTAAATACTGATAATATGTCAATTACCGGCGAAAGTTTTGATTATGGACCTTATGCTTTTATTCCTTCCTATGATCTATACTTTACTGCTGCTTATTTTGATTATTATCGCCGCTATTGTTACGGACAGCAACCAAGTATTTGTCATCTGAATTTAGAACTATTGCAAGAACCGTTAAAAGCAATCATTGATCTTGCTGATTTGCATCATGGTTTAGGTAAATTTGCCGAATACTATCATCTGGAATATCGAAATTTAATGTTGAAAAAGTTAGGTTTTGAAGATAGTAACTTAGCGGAAGGTGATGATTTATTAGATTTGACAGTGAGTTTTTTGAAAGATAGTCAAATTAATTATCATCAATTTTTCGCAGATATGGCGCAGACTTTTTCTATGAAATGGCGTGATGAACCAGCTTTAGTAATGAATGGTTCTGATATTGTCCCATCTGTAGGTTCATCAACTATTTTTGATAATTGGTGTCTGCTTTATCATAAAATCCTGAATAATTTTGACCCTGAGCAAATGCAGACAATTTCCCAAACTTTAGCTAAATATAATCCCCAAGCAAATTTATTAAGACCAGTGATTGAGTCTATTTGGCAACCAATTGTAGAAGAGGATAATTGGCAACCTTTTTATGATTTAGTCAAAGGATTTCAATAGAACGTTTGATTGAGATTCTGATGGTTAAACAGGTGTAATCTCAGTTAACATTTGTCAGAGTGATAACTAGAGATTGCACCAAAAGAGTGATCAGTATTCACTTGAATGACTAAATCAACTTTCGAGGATCTTAATAATGGCTTGATCAATAATTCTGGATGTAATGAACGCCAAAAGTAATTGACAAATGCCTCGATTTGTGAATCATTCATGCCAGATTTACCAGCAGCGATCATTTTCCTTTCTGCTTGTTTACGCCATTCTAAAGAACAACGATAATCGCTGGGATCAAGTGCTATCAAGCTATCTAAGCGTTGCCATAGTGGTAAATAAGCTTGCAGTTGGTGATTCATGTCACGAGCAAAAGCCCGATCATCATCTGTGATAATGGGGGGTGGTGCGGTAGTAAAAGCTTGGGGATCAATGGGTAGTACACCCACAAACCAACCTTCAAACAGGACTATATCAATGTTGGTGACAATTTCTGGGGTAGAGCGATCGCCAGCACCAGAGAAAGCCGATTTATCGAAGCGGGGAACTGTCACAGGACTGTTGCCTTGACGAATTTGATCGAGTACACTTAAACCTAAGTCGATATCGTGAGTTCCTGGTGGACCACGCCAAATCAAACGGGGATCTTGCTGCGTTAAAGTCAAGCGATCGCTGTATGTTTTGTATAAGTCATCCAAAGATAAACTTAAAGTAGAGTATCCCAACTCCTGAAGAATCAAACTGAGAATCCGGGACATTGTGGTTTTACCAGTACCTTGTCCACCTAAAATCCCCTGAATGAAAGGTCTGCCTAACTTTTGTCGCTGGGATGCAATTTTTATTCCCAACGGTAGCCATAAATCCCACAATACCTGTAACATAGCCTGAATGGGAATTTGCAGGTTATTTTCACAAAATTGGCTAAAAGCAGGGAAAACCGATTTCAGTAGCTGCGATCGCTCTTGAATAACTTGAGTTACATTGTGGGGGGTAATATTAAAAACATTTGCCCTCACAGGATCAGCCAGTGTTGCTGCTTGTGCTAACACTTGCCAATCAGCATCTATTTCACCTGTGAGCAAAAATTCATTTAGCCACTCACTGAGCATAACTAGCACCCATTACCAACATAACTTGATCAATTGATAATTGACAATTGATAATTGATAATTGTGTCATTCAACAGTGACAAACTTTCATTTCCAGGTGAAAAAAGCCAAAAATTCCGCTTTGTCAAGACTATGACTTGAACATGAGAGGTAATTGTCAATTTTTCATTGTTAATTGTCCATCATTGAAATCTTACGAACCCAGCTTAAAGGCTTCTAAGAATAGACTGTAGATGAAACCAACTTTCAGAAAGTTCAGAGTTTCCACCCACAGAGCTTGTCTAGCCAAAAAGCGGCGACTGTAAAAAATCCTGCTGGTGATCTCCGTTAGTAGAACCAAAAAAGCAGCGGACACCATATCCAACTCGGCCTTTTGTCCAGCGGTAGTAGATACTGCCGATCCCATAAAAAAACCAAATAACCAACTGATTAAAAGTAGGGATAAGCGCCGCCAAGGATTAACAAACCATTGCTCCACACTCCTAGCAATGGTACTGAATAGGTTGTTAAGACGAGTATTTTGCATATTGGGGACTGGGGACTGGGGAATGG
>NZ_JACJUZ010000041.1:0-47209 GCF_014299995.1 Sphaerospermopsis sp. LEGE 00249
CGATTTTTGATAATTCTTTAATTTTCAATTATCAATTGTCAATTATCAATTCCCAACGGGTTTTCCTGGTGTCTATGGCGCGGTGGAACCACACTGATCCCTTCCCGAACTCAGAGGTGAAACGCTGCTGCGGCGACGATAGTTGAGGGGTTGCCCTCTGTCACAATAGCTCGATGCCAGGTTTAATATTATATCATAAAACCTCTCTTTTGATAAACTAAAGAGGGGTTTTTGATATTTTGTACTTGACCTTCAGAAAGAAGTAAACTAGACAAGGGATCATTAGTTTAAAAATGGTGCAATTAGTGGCAATAGTTATTAGATACTGCCACTAGAAATGATTATTAATAGTATGAAATTCGTTATTGCATTTGCTTGTCCAGGAAGTTTCAAGAACTAGGAAATTAAGGATCTTCTGGAAATACCCATTTTGGAGGTTCTATCATTTTTTTCCGCAGTCGTTCTTCAGCTATCTCCAGCATTTTATCCAACGAAGTCTCTTCAATAAACTTGGAAGTTGCTTCTCTAAACTCAATATTGGGACATTTATCGCCTAAAACGCAACCGTTAACGCAAGCTTCAGCGCAGTTAATTGTCTGCTCCACAGTAAATTCCTCTCTCAAGTACGGCGTTATTAACCTTTAGATAAATATTACTATTAAGTTTGTATGGTTATCAGAAGTTATTCTTGGTGCTACCTATTACCTGTTATCTAAACTTCTATGTCAGAATTATTAACTCATACTGGAACGATCGCTGCTATTGCTACTGCTGTTGTCCCCCAACAAGGTAGTGTAGGTATTGTGCGGGTTTCTGGGGATCAAGCATTGGCGATCGCCAAAACTCTATTTTTAGCACCGGGAAAACAAGCGTGGGAAAGTCACCGCATCCTTTATGGTTTTATCCGTCAACCCCAAACCAAGCAAGTTATTGATGAAGCCTTATTATTAATAATGCAAGCACCCCGTTCTTTCACCCGTGAAGATGTGGTAGAGTTTCATTGTCACGGGGGAATTATGGCAGTGCAACAAGTATTGCAATTATGTTTAGAAAATGGTGCAAGGTTAGCGCAACCGGGGGAATTTACGTTAAGGGCTTTTTTAAATGGTAGATTAGATTTAACCCAAGCTGAAAGTATTGCAGATTTAGTTGGTGCAAAATCTCCCCAAGCTGCACAAACAGCATTAGCAGGTTTACGGGGTAAATTAGCGCAACCGATTAGAAATTTACGCTCTCAATGTTTAGATATTTTAGCAGAAATTGAAGCGAGAATTGATTTTGAAGAAGATTTACCGCCTTTAGATGAACAAAGAATTATTCATGAAATTGATAGAATTAGTTTAGAAATAAATAAATTATTAGCCACAAAAGATCAAGGTGAATTGTTAAGAACTGGCTTAAAAGTTGCCATTGTTGGCCGTCCGAATGTGGGAAAATCAAGTTTATTAAATGCTTGGAGTCAGAGCGATCGCGCTATCGTGACGGACTTACCTGGTACAACCCGTGATGTGGTAGAATCTCAGCTAGTTGTAGGGGGAATACCTGTACAGGTTTTGGATACTGCGGGTATTAGGGAAACTTTAGATCAGGTTGAGAAAATAGGGGTAGAGCGATCGCGTCAAGCTGCGAATAATGCAGATTTAGTGTTATTTACTATTGATGGTTCTGTGGGTTGGACCGATGCAGATCAAGAAATTTATGAACAGGTAAAACATCGTCCTTTGATTTTAGTAATTAATAAAATTGACCTCATTTCTGAAGCAGAAAAACAAACTCTGAAATCTAAAATTCAAAATGTAAAAGCTAAAATTGAAACTGCTGCTGCGAAAAATCAGGGTATTGATGATTTGGAAATGGCGATTTTAGATGTGGTAAAAATGGGTAATGTGGAAGCTGCTGATCTGGATTTAGCTATTAATCAAAGACAAGCAGCAGCATTAACAAAAGCAAAGATTGATTTAGCACAGGTGCAAGAAACTATTAAAAATCAATTACCTTTAGATTTTTGGACTATTGATTTACGAGGTGCTATTTATGCGTTGGGAGAAATAACTGGGGAGGAGGTGACGGAATCAGTTTTAGATCGGATTTTTAGTAGGTTTTGTATTGGTAAATGAATTTTAAATTTTGCCTTTAAATTTTGACATTTGTCAGAATCAGGATGTCCAAGATTTGAGGATTTACAGGATGTTTTTTTAACGAACCACAGAAACACAGAGGACACAGAGAAATATTTTCAGTTATTAAAATGATGTACTGATCTTGTAATTTTTCAGAATCAGGATGTTTTTGTTTTCTTTATACTTACTATGATAAATTTAATTTTTTGCGTTCAGATAATCTTTCTTCGCTATTCATTTGTAACAATTTAACTGTTGTTCTTCCTTCACAAGTCAAACCAACTAAAACCACTTCTGAAAACATGAAATGTAATTTCCATTCCTGCTGACGCGGGTTAAATAAAAAGCTAAAATTACCTGTATCTGGGTCAAATGAACCTAAATCACTACCCTTATATCGGTTACAACGCCAACAAGTGAGTGCTAAATTGTCAGCATTGGTTTCACCACCATGCTTTTCTGCAATAATATGATCAATTTCGTGGGGAAAAAATGCAACTTTTGCAGGTAGTAAACAATACTCACATTGATAATTTGCACGTTCTTCTACTAAGCGGCGAAGTGCAGCCGAGATATATGATTTACTCATTTTTACTCTTTAAATAAGATAAATTACCAGATTTAATCATCACCATTAAGTGTTCAATGCGTTCATATTCATCTAATTCTTGCACTTCACTAGGTGTAATTTCACCTGATTTACTGCGTGTTAGTAAAGTACGTAACCTTTCTTGCATTTGCGGTGTGGGTTTAAATTCAGCAATTTCTTGTGGAGTAGGGTTACTGGCAATAAAATTAAGGATATATTGGTAAACTTGTGTTGGTATTAATGGTTTTTGCAGACTTACAGCTAGGAGTTCTGGTAAGGTATCTATTCCTATTTGTGCTATTTGTTGAGATAGTTCTTCTGATATTTCTAGGATAATTTTAGGCATAGTGTATTTTTCCAAAGTTTGTTATTTTATTATTGTGAGAATTAGGATTTACTACTAATATTTTAATTTGTCTGAATCAGGATGTCCAGGATTTGAGGATTTTCAGGATGTTTTTTGATGATTGTTTGTGAGGATGTTGGGGATTTTTGAGGAGGTTTTCAAATGATTGATTTTGCATAATTTAAACAATCTATAAATTACTATCCTGCTCATCCTTTAATCCTGGTTATCCTGATTCAGACAAACAATATATTAAACTTCTATTCATTTAACCAACTAAAAAGTTGACCTACAGTGAGATTAAATGACTCAGCAAAAGCTGGAACAGGTAAAGTATCTGTTTCTAATTCAAATAATAGAATACGTTGATCAGCAAAATAGACAAAAACTAATTTTTCTTCAGGGTCAATTAACCAACCCATTTGAGTACCATATTGAAGACAATGAAGAATATTTCTAACTACTTTAGTTTGACTTTGTTCAGGAGAAAGTATTTCAATTGTCCAGTCAGGAGGGATAGTAAAAGTATTAGCAACTTCACCATTTTCATCGCGGGGAATGCGTTCCCAAGTGAAGACGGCAATATCTGGTACAATGGATCTACCGCCAAAGGTACAGCGTAATTCAGAGTATGCGCGGGCGATATGCTGGGGTTTTAGTGCTAGGTTAATATTAGAACCGAGGTCAAGCTGAACTGTGCTATGTTTTCCTTGGGGCATGGGTTTTTGAATGATTTCACCGTTAATAAATTCGCTTGCTGGTTTGGTTTCTGGTAATTTGAGAAATTCCTCAAGGGTTAGGGGTTTAATAGGGGTTTGAACCATTATCATTTCGGGTGATGTGGATTATTAATATTGTATCTTATTTTAATTATTTGTCAGAATGAATGATTATTCTCTTGTATGAATTTCATCTCTTGTTAGTTTAGATAATCCTTTAACGCTAATAGGATTTTTTGCTAATTCATCCATTAAGCTATATTCTCGTTGAGGTTCATTTTGGAAACTAATTACAACTCTAATTTCACTTCCGTCAACCAAATTAGTTTGATATTCTTGAGGAATTTCAATGATACCTTGTTTAACTTTTGCATTGAATCTAACTGAATTAATCATTTATTTATCTCCATTTGATAAATTATGATAATAATATAATATCACAATCTGTATAGATTCTCAAATCTTAATTAAATTTTGCGTTTATCTGATAGTGTAGCCATATCAGGAAACTCTTCGGTAAGTCAAAAATCAAAAGTCAAATCTACCTAAGAATTACTAACAGAATACTCAACTGAACAGGGATTATCAATAAGTTTAGAAGCGTCTATTATTTCAATTACTACAATATTTCCAGCGTCGTCATAATCTAAAATGATTCCTGGTTTTTCTTCATCACTTTCTTCAATTGGCACATTGCTGAATATAATTCTTAAAACATCAACTTCTGCATCGTAGGTGATTTTCATGATTCTCTCCAGTATTTCTCAATTTTGCTAGTTCGATAAACAGTAATTACAACTTTAGGATCAATATCATCTGCAACAATAACACGCAGTAAGAAGATTTTACCGTTACCAAAGTCAACTTTTGATTGATATACTTTCCGTCCTTCTCTTTCTAGTATAATTTGTTGGGGATTGTCTAACACAGATTCAACTAAAGAAAGAGAAATTTGTCGTCTTTCCATCTCTATTTGTGCATGACGGGAAATCTTTTATGTCATTTCATTTGATATTGACTTAATAATTTTTTGTAATTTTTAAATATTACAATCTTCAAGTCTTGACGCGAGAGAAGAGACACGATACACACCTTCGTAATTACTAAATACCAATTTCCCTCCACCCAAAGGGAGGTTACCTTCTAGTGCTTTTATATCAAAAGTAATATCTCTGTAAGACAACCACCTTCCTCCTTTTCTCCATCCTACCTTGTCCCCGAACTTCTTCCAGATTTCCTCGTTATATTCCCTCGTTCCTCCCAAACTCTGATAAATTTGTTTCTGCACAGAAAACCCAAACTTACCATAACTGTATTTTACCCACAACTGGTCAATAGTGCGGAGGTCTGCACAGGGAAAATTATCAATATTTTCTTCTCTTAACCAACCTTCCTTTTCCCGTTTAGCAACTGCTAACATTACTCTTGCTGTTTTCTCATCTGCTTCTTTCCACTTCCCGGCTTTGAGTAAGTCACGCAGTTTAATATAATCCATTCCAAAGGATGATTGTAATTGTACCTCTTGGTTTACAGGTTGTGGCGTAGATATAATTTGCGGTTGTTTTTCCTGTACTGGAAACAGTTTACAAATCTCCAGGCGAGAGAAGAGTTGACACTTCAATGTACCCCCACCTACCTCCCCACCCCGATAACCAACCCCCACAAAATTCAACACCACCCATTCCGTATTACTTTCTAAACAAACTAAAGGGAAGCGTCCTAAAGGTGCTTTTATATCAAAAGTAATATCTTTGTAATACAACCATTTGTCTCCTTTTCTCCATTCTACCTTGTCCCCAAAGGCTTGCCAAATTTTCTCGTTGTATTCGCTTGTGCCACCCAAACTTTGATAAATTTGCTTTTGGACGGAAAACCCAAAACGTCCGTTGCTATATTTTACCCACAATTGGTCAATAGTGAGCAGGTCTGCACAGGGAAAATTATCAATACTTTCAGGATCTAACCAACCTTCTTTTTCCCGTTTCGCAACTGCTAACATTAGCCTTGCGGTTTCCTGATCCGCTTCTTTCCATTTTCCTTTTACGAGTAAGTAACGCAGTTTCCTGTAGTTCATTCCTACGGATGATATTAACTCAATATCATCTAATTCTATGAAGTTATTATTTTTAATATTAGATTTTTGATTAGGATCACAATTTTCAACAAGAGAGAATATATCCCACCCTACATTGATAAATTCAAAACTACTCATAACTTTAAATATCAAAATCCAGATACAAGCTGGAAATTGACCTTCTGGTGCTTGGATATCAAAAATAATTTCTCTGTAATACAACCAATTATCTTTTATTCTCCATCCTACTATTTCACCAAATACTTCCCAAGTTTTTTGATCATAATATTTCGAGCCACCTAAATCTTGATAAATCTGTTTTTGTACAGAAAACCCAAAGTTACCCTTGCTATATTTTACCCATAATTGGTCAATGGTGCGAATTTCATCATAAGGAAAATTCTCAATATCTTCTATTCTTAACCAACCCTCTTCTTCACGTTTTACAACTGCTAATATTAACCTTGCTGTTTCCTTATCCGCTTCTTTCCAGTTTCCTGCTTCGAGTAAGTTAGTCAGTATTCTGTAGTCCATTCCTACAGGTGATTTTAATTGTACTCCTGGGTTTGCAGGTTGAGGTGTGGGGATATTTTGCGGTTGTCTTTCCTGTACTGGAAAAAGGTTACAAGTCTCGATGCGAGAGAAGAGATACCCCAATACCTTACACTCACAATAAATAAGCCACTTACTTTCACATCTATGCCATAAACCATGAACGTTTGGGAGGTGGCCTTCTGGTGCTTTTATATTAAAAGTAATATCACTGTAGTACAACCACTCCCATCCCCCCATCCATCCTATCTTGTCCCCGAACTTATCCCATATTTCTCTATTATATTCTCTCGTTCCACCTAAACCTTGATAAATCCGTTTCTGAACCGAAAACCCAAATTTACTATTACTGTATTTTACCCACAATTGGTCAATTATTCGCAGGTCAGCACAGGGAAAATTATCAATGTGTTCATCATCTAACCAACCTTCTTTTTCTCGTTTCGCAACCACTAACATTACCCATGCTGTTTCCTCATCAGCTTCTTTCCATTTCCCAGCTTTGAGTAAATCACGCAGTTTACTATAATCCATCCCTACGGCTGATTTTAATTCTACCTCATTACCATTATTCCCACTACTTAAACCAGGAAATAAACCAACCCATTCCTTCATACTTTGCGGACGGTTTTTAGGTTCTAATTCTAAACCTTTGATAATCGCTTGATTTAACTTATCACTAATTCTAGAATTTAATTCCTGCGGTTCTATTAAAGTCCGATTATTTAGCTTCCTCGCTAAAGATGCAATAGGGGTATCGCCAGTCACCAAATAAAACAAAGAAGCAGCTAAAGTATAAACATCTATACTTGCTGATTTTTCCGTTTCTAATATTTGTTCCCAAGGTGCAAAAGCTAAATTAGCAGCTTGGTTAATACTTTGACTATTCACATTTCCTGCTAAACCAAAATCTATTAACACTACAGTATTGCTATTTTCTCTTAAAATCATATTCCCAGGATGTGCGTCCCGGTGAATAATGCCATTTTGATGACAAATAGATAAAGCATCAGCAATTTGTTTAATATAATCAATAGCAATTGATTCTGATAAAACACCCTTATCTTGTACTAAATGATATAAATTTTCACCCTTAACAAAATCCATGACTAAACATGGTAAATTATCCTCCTCAAAAAAGTCTATAATTCTGACAATATGAGGATGATGAAATTGCGTAATATCTGCTAATCTTCTTCCTTCCTTGCGAAAACCTTCCACAAATTTAGGATAATTAGCATCTCTATACAACCGACTATTAGGAGTTTTAATAACTACAGGAAAATTCAAATCTTGATGTTTAGCTTTATAAGTAACACCAAAACCTCCAACACCAATTTCTGTTTCTATCACATATTGGGGACGTTTTTTTAATGCTTTTCCGGGTTGTAGCATAAATCAGGATAATGATTGATGATGTCCGTGATTATAACATACTGCGTGAGTATTAACACGATCAGCAATCAATAACATCCTGTACATCCTCAAATCCTGGACATCCTGATTCAGACAAAAAAATTTTTGACTTTTGACTTTTGACTTTTGACTTCCCGAAAGGTGTCCTGATTCTGACAATTAAAAAATTCAAGTCCCCTCGCAAAATTCGGTCATCTAAATAGTTTATTATTTTAAAAGATCAACATATTAAAAACCGACCAAGTTAAACTCATGAAAAAATCACTGCAACTACCCCAAAAATTAATGTTACTCGGTTCAGGAGAACTAGGAAAAGAATTTGTCATTGCTGCACAACGCTTAGGTAATTATGTGATTGCAGTTGATCGTTATGCAAACGCTCCCGCAATGCAGGTTGCTGACTGTTCAGAAGTAATTTCTATGCTCAGTGCAGATGATTTAGAAGCGGTAGTTAGTAAACACAAACCTGATTTTATTATCCCAGAAATCGAAGCCATCAGAACTGAAAAATTACAAGAATTTGAACAAAGAGGAATCACAGTTATTCCTACCGCAGCAGCAACTAATTACACGATGAATCGTGATAGAATTAGGGAATTAGCACATAAGGAATTAGGAATCAGAACCGCTAAATATGGTTATGCAGTCAGCTTAGAAGAATTGATTGCTATTTCTGAAGAAATCGGATTTCCTAATGTTGTAAAACCTGTAATGTCATCATCAGGAAAAGGTCAATCTGTAGTTAATGATAGAACAGAAGTAGAAACAGCGTGGAAATATGCAATTGAAAATTCTAGGGGTGACAGTCAAAAAGTCATAGTTGAAGAATTTATCAATTTTGAAATAGAAATTACCTTACTTACCATTAAACAATGGGATGCAGAAACTATATTCTGTCCTCCCATTGGACACAGACAAGAAAGAGGAGATTATCAAGAATCTTGGCAACCTGCCGGTATTTCTGATGATAAAATATTAGCTGCTCAAGCAATAGCTAAAAAAGTAACTGATGCTTTAGGAGGTGCGGGAATTTTTGGTGTTGAATTTTTCATCACTCAAGATGAAGTGATTTTCTCTGAACTTTCACCTCGTCCCCATGATACCGGAATGGTAACGTTAATTTCCCAAAATTTGAATGAATTTGAATTACATCTGCGGGCAATTTTAGGTTTACCTATTCCCCATATTGAACAACTAGGATATTCTGCAAGTGCGGTAATTTTAGCCTCTGAAAAATCTGATTCCATTGCTTTTACTGGTGTTGTAGAAGCATTAGCAGAAAAGGATGTAGATATTAAATTATTTGGAAAACCAACCGCACATCCTTACAGAAGAATGGGAGTAGCATTAGCACAAGGAAATGATGAAAAATCAGCGAGGGAAAAAGCGACAAAAGCAGCAAATAAAGTCAAATTAGTTTAAATGTAAAACTCCATTAGGGTGCGTTACGCTGTGCCTAACACACCCTACAATATATAATACTTACTTTCCTAGAAATGCTATAATAAAACAGGAACTCCAATAATTGTATAGGATAAATTTATGACTTCACCATTTCCAGGGATGAATCCCTATTTAGAAAATCCTGATTTATGGTCAGAAGTACATCATAGATTAATTACAGCCATAGCTGATAATATAGAATCCCATCTTAGCCAAAAATATCGCGTAGCTATAGAAAAACGCACCTATAGAACTGACAGTGAAGATTCTCTGTTAGTTGGTATTCCCAATGTAACGATTTTATCAGTAAAACAAAAAACTCAAAAATCAGATATTTATACAGCAACAGCAACTTTATCCACAGAAACAGCAAATAAATCCGTTGATGTCACCTTACCTTTACCTTTAGAAATCAAAGAAGGATATTTAGAAATTAGAGAAGTTTCTACAGGTAAAGTAGTAACTATAATTGAAGTGCTTTCTCCTACTAATAAAAGAACAAAAGAAGGTAGAAAATCCTATTTAGAAAAACGGGATAAAATACTACAAAGTGATACTAATTTAGTAGAAATAGACTTAATTAGGGCTGGGGAAAAAATGCCTATGATTACCCATATTGCTGATACAGATTATCGAATTTTAATTGTTAGGTCTTATCGCTTACCATCGGCTCAACTATTTGCATTTAGTGTCAGAGAAACTATCCCTAATTTTACCATTCCTCTACAAAAAGGAGAACAGGAAATAGAAGTCAACTTGCAGGATTTGTTATTAGAAATATATGAACAAGCGGGATTTGATTTAACCTTAGATTATAATATTCCTCCTGTACCAGATTTATCTGTGGAAGCTCAAGAATGGATGGATCAATTATTAAGAGAACAAGGAAGAAGAGGTGACAGCTAAAGTAGATAGATAAGGGTGTGTTAGCGATCGCCTAACTCACCACACTAATTATCTAAATTCCCAAATCTACCGCAATACGATGAGCGCAAGCAAACCCAGAAAACGCTACAGCATTTAAACCCTGACCCGGAAACGTGCTATCACCCACACAATAAAGATTAGGTATAGCAGTACGGTTAAAAGGCATACCCAACAAACCCCATAACTTACGTCTGGGTATTGGTCCATAGGTCCCGTCTACCCTACCTAAAAACCGCCGATGGGTTAGGGGTGTTCCCACTTGCATATAGTCCAAACCCGCATCTAAACCGGGAAAAATTCGTTCTAATCTGTTAATAATTTTCCCTGCTGCTTGTTCCTTCTTTTCTGCATATTCACTCCTAGAAAGTCCCCGCCAATTATCAATCCAATCCGGTGTAAAAGCATGAATAATGTGGTATTCTGGAGGAGCTAAACTCGGATCTAGCAATGTAGGAATAGATACAAACAGCGTCCCTGCTGCTGATTCCATTTTTTCCCAGTCTTCTAAAATAATGTGATGACATTCTGTTCCTGTAGGTAATACGGAAGCTTTTACACCTAAATGCAAACTTAAAAAACTTGGTGATTTCTGATATCTCTGCTGCCAATTTTTCTCATCAGGTGGTATTTGTGCTTTTGGTAGTAATTTTTCAAAAGTGTCCCAGCGAGTAGCATTAGATACAATTTTTTTACCATGATAAACTTCACCTGTTGCTAATTGTACACCAATAGCTTGACCCTGTTTAGTGAGAATTTTTGTTACTCTTGCTTGATATTCAATTTTACCACCACATTTTTCTAAACCTTCTGCTAATTTTTGGGCAATTTTTCCTACTCCACCTTTAGGATAATTAACTCCCCCATAGTGACGATCAGAAAACACCATTCCGGCATTAATCATTGGTGTCATATTAGCAGGAACGACAGACCAACAATAACATTCAATATCTATGAATTTTAATAATAACGGATCTTTAATATATTTGCGGGCTATATCGCCAACATTTTGCGGTAAGTATTGGGCTAAACCTAAGCAAGCTAAGGGGTTTTGCCAGAATACTCGCATTACATAACCAATTTCTTCTAATGATAATAATTCTATGCTATTGAGGCAATTAAAAATTTTTTGACATTCGTTATAAAATCGGCGAATCCCTTTTTCTTCATGGGGAAAATAAGCAATTAAATTTTGTAAAAATTTCTCGTAATTTTGATCAACTTTAATATCTAAATTATCAGGTAAATGATAATGAATTTGGACAGGATCAGGGATGGTTTCTATGTCAACATTGACTGCATCTAAAGCGCGGGTGAGTAGGTTGGTTGTTCCTTTTTTACCAAAACCAAATATCATGGATGCACCAACATCAAAAGTATATCCTTGGTGCTGAAAATAACCTGCACTACCACCAGGAATTAAATAACGTTCTAAAACCAAGACTTTCGCCCCTTTAGCTGCTAACTGGGTGGCGGTAACTAAACCCCCGATACCAGCACCAATAATAATAGCATCAAACATAATTGGTAATTGGTAATTGGTAATTGGTAAATACTAGAGTTTGCGTATTTGTTCTCATTTTTTATATTTTAGCCTTGAAAGCTGAAAAAAAAGAGGGACAAGCCGCTATTACTGGCCAATCCCGTCTGCCGATCCTTTAAAGAGAGGAGAACACTATAAACAATATAGCCTTGATTGAGAATATCTGTCAACTACTAATGAAAATTTATTGCAATAGTTGGAAAGCGATCGCACAAATGCCGGAAATACACAGATTCTCCACAGCCATAAATGAGCCTATCTAACCAATGCACAGGCGGGAAAGAGTATGATGGTGGATCAGTTCCTTGATAGTGAGAGGCTGCTTTTTGAACTATGACTCAACAATTGCTAGTTTATGTCCCACCCCATCCCCTGATCAAACACTGGCTGGCGGTAGCTCGTGATGCAGCTACACCTTCAGTATTATTTCGCTCTGCGATTACGGAGTTGGGACGATGGCTAAGTTATGAAGCCGCAAGAGAGTGGTTACCAACGCAAAACACGGTAGTTAATACTCCCTTAGCTCCTTGTGCAGCAACTTTCATTGATCCACAAGTACCAGTGGCAGTTGTACCGATTCTCCGGGCTGGGTTAGGCTTATTAGAGGGAGCGCAAACAGTATTACCTTTAGCAAAAGTTTACCATTTGGGTTTAGTGCGAAATGAAGAAACCTTAGAACCCTCTTGTTATTTGAACAAACTACCAGAGAAATTTGATCCAGAAACGAGGGTGTTAATTACCGATCCCATGTTAGCAACAGGAGGATCTATAATGACAGCAATGGCAGAATTGACACAAAGGGGTGTTGATCCGGCGTTAACGCGAATTGTTTGCGTGGTAGCTGCACCACCAGCTTTGCAAAAATTGAGTGCTGCTTATCCTGGCTTAACAGTTTATAGTGCCATTATTGATGAAACGGTTAACGATCAGGGATTTATTGTACCGGGATTAGGAGATGCAGGCGATCGCATCTTTGGGACTTGACGAAGATGGGTATTAATCACCCACTGCAAAAACTTTGCACCTGAAAAAGCGGGGTTTTAGACCCGAATGTTTGGATAACTAATAAAATTACTGAAAATTGGCTTCTGATGGTTTCTTTGTTCAAGGCGGTGAAAATATGAGTCAAAAAGATGGTTTTGCCAGTGGTTTTTTACTTGGGACTATTGTTGGCGGTGTAGTTGGCGGCGTTTTAGGTGCTGTGCTGGCATCTCGACGGGATACAGTGGAAGAGGAAGAGATAGAAATTAACAATGGTTCTGTGACAGCGGGTAAAGTTCCAGCTAGAAGAAGACGGCAGATGAGATCCGCTGCTGGTAAAGATTTAGAAATGGAAACAGCAAGGCGATCGCTAGAAGATAAAATCGCTCAACTCAATGCCACAATTGATGATGTGCGAAATCAGTTGAGCAATGTTAATGGCAGTTCATCTGGATCAGCGGAACGCTCTATTTCCCAAGACTCTTAAACAGCAGTTACATCATAGCGAAAAACCTATTTTGGTAGATGTCGCTGCTATTTGCAGACGCTATGACATTAGCTAAATTAAAATCAAGACATAAGACAGCGTTTAACGTTTACCACAAACATCACCTATCTACATCTATGTATTTACTGATTAACACTCTCAATACTTTCATCACTATCTATAGCTCTTTGCTAATCATTCGGGTTTTATTAACCTGGTTCCCCCAAGTCAACTGGTATAACCAACCATTTGCAGCCTTGAGCCAGATTAGTGACCCCTATCTTAATCTATTTCGTTCTATTATCCCCCCATTGGGTGGTATGGATTTTTCGCCTATCCTAGCTTTCCTTGCACTCAATGTTGCTGGAAGTGTAATATCTGGTCTTGTTCCTTTAGTCCAGGGATTTTAAATCATTTCTGCTCATTTCGGTAATTACCCGGTCTGATATCAGCCGGGAATGTATTGTAAAAATATAGGATTTGCTGAAAAAGTCTTTTCGTGGAGGCAGGGAATAGGGAGGAAAATTTTAGATTTTAGATTTTAGATTTTAGATTGGAGTTAACAAAAACAATCCAAAATCCAAAATCCAAAATCCAAAATCAATAACTCCTGCCTCCTGCCTCCTATCTTCGCACTTTACCGCTAAACCCAGATGCTTTAAATTGCTTGAGTTTCAAAGGAGTTGGTTGGTTTGCAGGTACAGAAATTCTTAACTCAAAATTACTAACACCAGGTGGTACTTCAGGAATAGAACCTAGACGGGTGCGGTTTTGTAATATTGGATTATTATTGGCATCATAGATGCGTCCGTAGATATCTGCGTCATAGACTGTTTTATAAGTGCTGTTTTCTGCTTTACCAGTGACAATAAAGCAATTAGCAGACCCTGAACCATTACTAACAACAGCACCTTGAGCTAATTCTGGTGGACAATCTTGGTATGATAGGTCAGATAGTTTAATTTGTGTTAAAGCTTGGGCTGGTAAGGTAAAAACCCAAGAGCAGAAAACTAATAAACAAGAGATTAATATTAGCTTGAGTGATAGGTTGAGTGAGTGCGATCGCATAAAACACAAAGTAAATTTACAAAAAGTATACAAAAGTTTTATTTGCCGATTACCGAAAATTCCCTGTTTTTTAATGAGAAAGTGGAATTTAATTTTGCAATAATTGTATCAATAGACCATTCTTTGCACCAGCTTATGAATCCAGATGAGATTGAAGCAGTCTTGCAAACAGCATTTAGTCGTTGTGATGCTGCTGACTGTCCTCTCACTGATATACAGAAACAAATATTGCTGCAAGTAGTCGAACAGATTCAGAGAAGCTTAACTTCTAGGGTATCAGATACTAACAACCCTTTGGATGAACTGAATCCAGAGGAATTAGAGGTGTTTTTGGAGTTTGTCAAAGCAGAGGAAGCACAAAACCGCACTTGGAAAGTACAATTACTTAATGATTGGCTTTTAGCACAAGATTCGGGAAAAGTGCAATTTATTCGCCAACGTTATGGTTTACAGTGGTTAAATCGGGTGCAAGCATATCATTTTGATAAGTATGCTTATTTGGAAGAAGCTTTAAAACTGAAAGTAGGCGATCGCATTGAAGTTTCTAATACACTGTGGGAATGGATACCAGAAGATGATATATCTCAGAAGGAATGGATTCCCTGTATGGTAATTAATATTGATGAAGTTGTTAATAGTAATGACAGTTTTAGTATTTGTCAAATTCGCTTTTTTAATGGTAGTGAATATGAAATTCCTGGTGTTTATGAATGGAATCGGTATAATTGGCGTTGGCCGAAGAAGTAAATATCATTTAATATCATTTACCCAGATACCGGACTTCTTTAAGAAGTCCGGTATCTATCAATTTTAATTTGATTTTGACTTATTTATTAAAGTAATCAACCAGGAAAATATTAAAATTTTATACGATTTTATAGCATTGAATTAGACATATTGTAAAATATGATCTTGAAATAGCTAAAACATTTAAATTTTGAGATTATTAATTATGGTCAATCAGTTATTTTATGGTGATAATTTGCAGGTTTTGAGAAAACACATCAAAGATGAAACTGCGGATATTTGCTATATTGATCCGCCGTTTAATTCCAAACGCAATTATCACCAAATTTATAATAATGTTGGTAAAGAAGATAAAGCACAAACTCAAGCTTTTATTGATACATGGACATGGGATGATCACGCTAATCAAGGTTTAGCAGAAATTCAAGAAAACTATTTAGGACATTTTACTTCTCAAAGCATAGATTTAATTTCTGGGTTAACCAAAGTTCTGGGTAAAGGAAGTCTATTAGCTTATTTAGTGAACATGACTTTAAGAATAGCAGAAATCCACCGAGTTTTGAAACCCACAGGTAGTTTTTACTTGCATTGTGATCCCACAGCTTCCCATTATTTAAAAATTATTATAGATGCTATTTTTTGTTCTCAAGGTGGAGATTTCAAAAATGAAATTATCTGGAAACGTACATCAGGACATAGTGATTCTGGTAAATATGGTAATGTTCATGATGTGATTTTTTACTATTCCAAAAGTTTGAAAACTACCTGGAATCAGGTATATCAAAAATATGAACAAAGTTATATTGATAAATATTACAGATATCAAGATGATGATGGGAGAAAATGGATGTCAGGTGATTTGGGTGCTGCTGGTTTAGCTGGAGGCGGTTATCAATATGAATGGAATGGAGTGACAAAACTGTGGAGATGTCCAAAAGAAACAATGGAAAAACTTGATAAACAAGGGAGAATTTACTATACTAAAAATCGTGTTGCGAGAATTAAAAGATATTTAGATGAAAGTGAAGGTTTACCAATCCAAGATACTTGGAATGATGTAGAAGCTTTGCGATCTTGGCACAAAGAATTATTAGGATATCCCACCCAAAAACCCGAAGCATTATTAGAAAGAATAATTCAAGCCAGTAGTAACGAAGGTGATATAATATTAGATGCTTATTGTGGTTGTGGAACAACAGTAGCAGTATCACAAAGATTAAATCGACAATGGATAGGAATTGATATTACTTATCAAAGTATTAGTTTAATTCTGAAAAGATTAGAAGACTCTTTTGGCAAACAAGTATTAGAAAATATTAATATTAGCGGTATTCCCAAAGATATGCAATCTGCGGAAGCATTAGCATTTAAAAAAGACGATCGCACTCGTAAAGAATTTGAGAAATGGGCAATTTTAACCTATACTAATAATCGTGCTACCATTAATCAAAAGAAAGGAGCAGATAAAGGAATTGATGGAATAGCGTATTTTACAGGAGACAAAAACGAACCAGAAAAGATAATTTTACAAGTAAAATCTGGTAATGTCAAATCTGGAGATATTAGAGATTTACAGGGAACAATAACCCTAGAAAGTGCAGTATTAGGGATTTTTATTACCTTAAAACCACCGACAAAAGACATGATCAAAACTGCAAAAGAAGCAGGAATTTATCAAAGTCGGTATATGAGTCAACCTGTAGATAAAATTCAGATTATCACAGTACAAGAAATCATTGAACAACAAAAAAGATTAGATATGAGATTAAGTTTAGAAGTTTTGAAATCTGCGGAAAAACAAAAGGAAATTAAACAAACACAATTAGAACTTTTTCGGGATGAATAACTCTCAATCCTAATTATTCCCCAGCAGCTTGTATAATTGTTGAATACAATTCCTTACTGACTCGAAAGTCAGCTTTTTCAATCATTTTATCTAACAAAATTTTTACAGAAGGGATCAAAATTTGTCGTTTCGCTTGCAATAGGACTCCTAATAACCAGGTATTAAGATACTCATAATCAAAAATGTGATATTTACTTTTAATTATAGCAAAACTTAATATCATCTTACCAATTGCATTGCATCATTAAAAAATTGCCGACATAAACCTTTAGTGACAAAAATAGTCGTCAACAAATTAACCACAGCTACCATAAAAATAATTAAAATTTCATAAGAAACCGCTGCCAATGCAGATACTCCAGCTAATAATTGTCCACTGGTAAAAGTGGGTATTGTCACCATGCCAATTAGCATCATTTGATTTAAAGTAGGAACAAATGCAGCTTTAATTGCATCCTGGCGATAGTGACTAACAGCTTGCTGGGGTGTTGCACCTAAACTGAGGTGTGTTTCTATTTCTGTAGGAAATTGATTAATACTGCTAACTAGCCTTTCTCCGGCTACTGCTGCGGCATTCATAGCGTTACCGATCAATATACCACCCAAAGGAATTAAATAACGGGGTTCATACCATCTGTCAGGTTGGATAATCAAAAAATTGGTATAAAGTAAGGTTAATGACGTACTAGCAAAAATCACTACCCAAACTAAAGGCAGTACCAAAGGAATTTTTTGACTGATGCGGTTTCGTGCGACAATCGCCGTAATTGTGAGAATGATAGTAAAAATTCCCACAACAGACCAAACATTATCGACAGCAAAAATGAAGTCTAAAACGTATCCTAATACTATAAGTTGGAGGATGGTTCTACCGGTGGCTAATGCTAGGTTTAACTCTAGTCCTAATTTTTCCCAGACAGATAAACCAATAGCGATCGCCATTAAACCCACAGCTAACACTAAATCTACAATATCCAGTTTAATCAAATCCGGCATGGTTTCTTTATTTCCTGAGATAGTTTACAGGCAGAAGGCAGAAGTACAACCTATTTTAGTCCTAGTTTTATGATCAATTAATGTCATAACTACCCTGTATACTGCTATATCACCGTTAAAAGTGTATCTTTTGAATCTCCCGATAAAATAACAACTATGATCCAAAGTGTAAATTCCGTTCCTGCATTTGATATCAAACAGCAATATGCCACCATTGAAGCCGAAGTCAGTCATGCTGTTTTAGAAGTTCTCAGTTCTGGCCGTTATATTGGTGGTCCTGCGGTAGAAGGTTTTGAAGAACAGTTTGCAGCTTATCATAGTGTCACGGAATGTGTAGCTTGTAATTCCGGTACTGACGCTTTATATCTGGCTTTACGTGCTTTAGAAATTGGTGCAGGTGATGAAGTTATTACCACACCCTTTAGCTTTTTTGCTACCACCGAAGTCATAACTGCTGTCGGTGCAACACCTGTATTTGTAGATATTGATGCTACTACCTTTAATTTAGATGTCACCCAAATAGCCGCAGCAATTACACCCAAAACTAAAGCTATTATCCCCGTTCACCTGTTTGGTTTACCAGTGGATATGACAGCTTTAATGGCGATCGCCAACTCTCATAATTTAGCAGTAATTGAAGATTGCGCTCAAGCCACCGGTGCAAGTTGGGAAAATCAAAAAGTTGGTAGTATTGGTCATATTGGATGTTTCAGCTTTTACCCCACCAAAAACCTTGGTGGTTGCGGTGATGGGGGTGCAATTACAACTAACGATAGTGCGATCGCTGCTAAACTGCGAATATTACGAGAACATGGCAGCAAAGTTAGATACATTCACGAAGAAATCGGAGTTAACAGTCGCTTAGATGCCATTCAAGCAGTCATCCTGCAAATCAAACTTCGTTATTTAAACACCTGGAACAAACACAGGCAAAAAATAGCAACATATTATTATCAATACCTCAGTCAAATTCCTGGCATTACTCCCCCCCAAGAATTATTAGGAGGAGAAGCCGTTTGGAATCAATATACCATCCGCGTTTCCAGTGAAGAAAGAAATGGTGCAAGTTCCAAATATCGGGACTGGGTGCGGACTCAACTGCAAGAAAAAGAAGTAAGCACAATGCTCTATTATCCCCGTCCTTTACACTTGCAGCCAGTTTATGAAAGTTTAGGTTATCAACCAGGACAATTACCTGTGTCCGAAAAAACCTGTCATGAAGTGATTTCTTTACCCATGTTCCCAGAACTCACACAGGAACAGCAAGATAAAGTCATTTATGCGTTGAAAGACTGTTTAAGTTAGAAGAGGTGACAGGTGACAGGTGACAGGTGACAGTTAAGAGGGAGGGGTGAGAAACTTCTCCCCAACTTCGATAGATAAAATCTTAATTTCTCTCTGCGCCTCTGCGTCTCTGCGTGAAATAAAAAAATGCGCCTTAACAATAAAAAAAGCGAATCAACATATTTTACCGCAACTCAGAAACTCATATTTTTATAACCCTAACTTATCTTAAAGTAGTAGCTGTTTACATATTCAAATCTTACAACCATTTTCCCTTAACATTTATTCAAATTTTATTGAGAATTATTTTTATTTCCCAACGGTATTGCAATAGTTTCCGGCATTTGCTATAATTTCTCTAAATTTCATCATCAGGGTAAGTATGTCAAATTTTAAAAAAATCAAAAATTGCCATCTTTTAACCCGTGATATACAAAGGTTTGCAAAATCTATACTTAAATCACCCTAAAAAACACTGAGAAAAAATAGATGTTGCTTGCACCAATTTTAGGGGTAAATTGATCTGAAAACTTGAATAGTACAAATAAACTCTTGACAAAAAATCATTTATAACGATCTGCGTTCAGATGCGTTTTTTGTATTTAAGGTTTGAAAAAGTCTTGTTATGAGTTTTTACGAGTGCAGAGTGTCTAATTTTAGATTTTAGATTTTAGATTGGAGTTGACAAAAGTAAATAATCCAAAATCCAAAATCCAAAATCCAAAATCCAAAATAAATAACTCCTGCCTTTTATGCAAAAGTGCGAGTATTTGCAGTCGCCAAAGCTTCAACCAAACCACGCACAGCAGCGATCATCGCAATTTCGCTGTTAAGTTGGTTAATAGCAGAACCCACACCCACACCAGCAGCACCAGCAGCTACAGCCAAAGGTGCAGTCACATTAGAAATACCAGAAGCACACAAAACAGGTACAGAAACCGCACGAGAAATTTCATAAGCTGCGGCTAAAGTGGGAGCAGCTTTTTCAATCAAACCCAAAGTACCAGGGTGTGTAGGTTGACTGCTAGTACCGCCTTCAGTTTGGATAATATCAGCACCAGCTTTGACTAAATCTTCAGCTAATTGAACTTGCTGATCCAAAGTTAGGATGTGGGGAACAGTCACAGATAAAGTAATTTCTGGTAACAAAGCGCGGGTTTGCTGAGTTAACGCCAAAACTTCATCCGCTTCAAATCTGCGACCTTGAGCGTAAAAAGAATCAAAATTACCGATTTCAATTAAATCAGCACCAGCAGCAACAGCTGCTACAAATTTTTCTGGTGCAACTGCGGAACCACAAACAGGTAATTTAGTCAAGCTTTTAGCTAAATGTACCAAAGCCGCATCAGCAGCGATATCAACAAAAGTCGCACCACCCAAATCAGCAGCTTTCACGGTAGCAGCAACACTTTCAGCGTTAAAATTATTTAAACCGCTAATTACTTTTAAAACACTGCGGTTAGCAAATGCACGTTGCAAATTAGGAAGCATAGTCATAATATCTGATTTTGAATCTATTGAGGTAAGAATTATACACTATTTGGGGGATTTGGGAATAGGGCTTTGGGAATAAGGAACAGGAAATAGGTAAAATTACCAGATATTTCTCAGAATTTAATCTACATATTTAATATTCAAACTTTCAACAAATTTACTTTCTTGAGATTTTAAATACTCATCTCTTTGAGAAACAAAATTATCTATTTTTCCCTGGTTATATAAAGTAACCATTTCTTCTGTTATAAAATGCTTTTCTAAAACATCAGGTTGAGAATTGTTAATAAAGTTTGAATTTTCTGTAATGCAGCGCGAAGAGGTTGTACTTGTTTTTCTAATTCTTGCTGTTGGATTTTACATTCTCCAGAGGCGATCGCATATTCGCTATACTGACTACCAATAAAATTCAAAAAATCCAAAGTTTCACTTAAGATGATGAATTTGCTTAGTCAACTGTGCTACCTTTTATCCTACAGGTTCAGTAGTATAAATGCGATCGCTGCTGACTCCCAGCAACCGCACCCCTACCGTACCAGCACCATTTACCCGCACAGACTCCGTTTCCAAAGTCACAGGCAAAGGTGTAATTAATAACTCTCGTTCTTCTCCTGTTAAGGATATTACACCTCTTCTTGTAACCAAAGCTTTGTCACCATAGACTGTGACAGATACAATCTAGCTTTGTATTGTTTTACGCCAAGATGATAATTCCGAGTTTACCATTGCCAGTTTTCCACCATGTTTAACAGTTACCAGTTATTACTGTCACCTTTTGCCTGTTCACTGGTTTAATAATTATGTTGGTTAATTGTCAATGGTTTCCTGTTGCACCGTCAAGCAGTAAGGAAGTTTTGAATGTAAATTTGATGCAAATTTTATGACGGAAGTTGCTCAACCTTAATACTGAGAGGAGCAATTTCCTGTTCCACAATTTTCCTTGCTGCTTCTAATAGATACTCGTAATAAGTACGAGCAACAATAGATAATTGTTTACCTGCTGGATAAGCTATATACCAAGTCCGCTTAATGGGAAAATGCTGGACATCCAAAATACTAAACTCATGGGCATCCGTCAACAAAGTGTGACGAGATAACACCGAAATTCCCAAACCTCCAACTATAGCCTGTTTTATAGCTTCATTACTCCCTAATTCCAATTTTACCTTGACCTTCACCCCATGTTCATCTAAGAGACTTTGCACAGCGCGGCGTGTACCCGAACCAGGTTCGCGCATAATAAACGGTTCTTCTCCCAGTCGTTCTAAAGGAATATTTTTTTCCTTTGCTAACGGATGCCCAGCGGGAGCAAAAACCACTAAAGGATTTTCCAAAAAAGGTTGACAATTGATATCCAAATGATCTGGAACTTGACTCATAATATACAAGTCGTCCAAATTAGTAATCATCCGATCTAAAATACCTTCATGATTTGTCACCTGTAGCGAAATATCAATTCCCGGATAAAGTTGGCAAAACGGACCCAACAAACGGGGAATAATATATTTAGCCGTGGTAATTACCCCCAAACGCAATTGACCTTGTTTTAGCCCCTTTAAATTCGCAACAGTCATTTCAAACTGGGCGATAGTGTCAAAAATCTGGCGACAAGTGGCAAATAACTCATGTCCCGCTTCTGTTAAAAATAAGCGTTTTCCCACCTGTTCAAACAATGGCAACCCCACAGATTTTGTTAGTTGCTTGATTTGCATTGATACAGTCGGTTGGGTGAGAAATAACTCTTCAGCAGCACGGGTAAAGCTACCGTGTCTTGCAGCGGCCTCGAACACCTTCAACTGGTGCAGTGTCGCTTGGTTCAAGGTGATTCTCCTCTAATAGCAGTTAATAGATAACTTAATTTGCTAGTTGTGTTAGAAGTTCAGAAGTTCAGAAGTTCAGAACCAAGAATTCAGTTTTTCTCCTACACCCCTACACCCTGACTTTTTTGTAACTAGCAATTTGGGTTAGATATACTAGTCAGCAGTAAGATTGTGAAAACTCTTGTTTTACAAAGATTGTAGAATTTGAGATGATCCTCATTATCTGCCGACTACTATATATATTCAGTATTACTTAACACTGACAAATTGTGTAGTGGCACACATATTAAAGTTATGAGTGTAAGTATAGGTAAAAATCTATCCTGTCTATCAGAAGTGTAGTATTGGACTTATGGAATTGAAAAGATATGATCAAAACAACACAAAACGTAAGATTCCTTCTAACCCAAGATGAATGCTGAATATCGAAAAATATAGCAGAAGGCAAGAGGCAAAAGGCAAACGTAAAACCCTTGTCAAAACTAGGTTTGACTTTTCAATCATGTCTTAAAGTTCTTGTCCACAGCTACATATAATTGATTATTCACCATTCATCATTCATCACTCCAAAGTTCTTCCTTAACCTTAACAGGCAATTTCGCTAAATCAGGTAATTCAACAGCTTCTGCATCAACAATTTTATCCTTGATATTCAAGGGTATATTCACTGGTTGACGTTCTTCCACCCAGCAACTAGCCACAGGCAAGGTTTGTTCCAACTCATCCAAAGGTCGCGGAATCACCATGACAGCGTTTAACTCACCAATCCTTTCTGCCTCATACATTCCCGCTTCTACAGCAACAGCCACATTAGCCACCGTACCCCGAATAATGGCAGTACATAAACCCGCACCAATTTTTTCATAGGAAGCTAAATGGACATCTGCTGATTTCAGCATAGCATCACAAGCCCCTACCATTGCCGGAAAACCACGAGTTTCCACCAAACCAATCGCTTGATTACTCAAACGGCTGTAACTGCCATCCTCCATTATTTGCGTGAGACGGTTAATAGGTAGAACTATATCCAAATTGGGATAAGGTCGAGGAATAACCAAACTAGACACCAATTGTCCAAACTGTTCTGCTGTTTGTACACCAGCTTCTACAGCTAGACGCACATCAGCAATATTACCCCGAACAATAGCCGTACAGTGACCACTACCAATTTTTTCATATCCGACTAAATGAACACCAGCCGACTTGAGCATCATATCAGCCGTGCCAACAATAGCCGGAAAACTGAGAGTGGATACCATACCCAAGGCTGCATCCTTGAGGGGATCGCGGCGACGTGGTGCATGGATGGTACTAAGAGAGCGTTGGTTGTATGTTTCCATCATAAATTCACCAGGATTCTCGCAAAGGCAGACAACTAACAAATAACACTTACTCTGAAGAATTTTCAGAGTTTTGGTTACTCAAGGGTTGCCGATTGGGAAACAATGTAGTCAATAGTCTATTAATGCTTCCTTGTCCATATATCTGTGTTCCAAAAATTTGAGAACTTTCAGTGTTAGCAGGACTGGGTTCGGGTGCTTGAGAGTTAGTTTCTTGTGAACCTGGAAGAGTAGTTTCTGTGGGGGTAGAGTCAGTAACCAGGGGGGTTGCTGCAACTGGAGGCGACTGGCTTTTAGGAGTGGGAGAAGGTGGAGGTACAGAAATAGATTCTTGTTTAAAATCTACAAAAGCCACAGCAGAGAATTGAGTAGAAGTAACTACTTTTTCTTGTGGGTTCTCTGGTTCTGTTTCTGGGGGATTTGTCACCGTGGTATTAGAAGAAGTTTCTACCGTTGGTTGATTTTGAGTTGCATCAATTTGGCGACTGCTATCTCCCAGAATTGAACCTGCTGGTACTACTTGCTCCGGTGCGACGGAACAGTTAAACACTGTCGTAGCAGCACCAATACAAGCATTAGCCCCAATTTTGCCTTGGCCAACCATCAAAAAGCCGGCTCCCAGGTTTGCTCCTGCTTCTATTTCTAGGATACCCTCATTGACTTGAAGAATTGACCCCATGCCAATACAAACCCCAGGACCAATAATAATTTTACTGTTGGCAGCTGCTTGGAGTATTACCCCTGGTGCTATTACGGCGGTTTCATGAATATTGACATCGCCACTCATAAGAGAATCAAAACTGTTGCCCAGGCGTAGCAGCGGCACAGACATGGAATTTATTACCTCGGAAGCCGGAAAAATTAATGTTGAATATTTTGAGATAGGTAGGTGGAGGAAGCAGGGAAAGCAGGGAAAGCAGGGAAAGCAGGGGAAGAAAAATTAATTCTTTATTCTTAAATTCTCCTGACTCCTGACTCCTGACTCCTGACTCCTGACTCCTGCCTTCTGTCACCTATCACCTAAAATTATGGACGCTGAATAATTGCTTCTAACACGCGGCGTTTTGCTGCGGTGTCGATTCCAATTAATCGCACGTATTCACCTGGATATTCAGAGAGGCAAGCTTCTACAGCAGCGATCGCATCTCTTTCTGTTCTCGCTTCAATTTGTCCCGCACTCGCCCAAGTACCTGTACGGAAACGGCGCTGGTCTACGTGTTCTACGCTAATTTTTAACCCACCTTGTAACAACTGTCTCAGTTGATCTACTACTTCTGCACTTAAACGGGTGCTAGTTACGGTTGCAGTTCCACCACCATAAGCAGTTGCTGCTGGTTTCGCTGTGCTAGAAGATACTACTTGACCGTTAGGACGTTGGATAATGGTTTCTAGTACGCGACGTTTAGCTTTAGCATCAATGCCAATTAAACGTACATATTCCCCCTGATGGGAAACCATACAATCTTCTAATGCTGCTACTACCTCATTAGCAGAATTTGTTTCAATGGGTTGGCAGTTTTGCCATGTACCTGTACGGAAACGACGCTCATCCACGTGTTCTGTACCAATTTTGTAGCCATTAGCCAAAAGTTGGCGAATTTGGTTAATGGTTTCGGCACTGAGGCTACCACTGGCAACAGCACCGTTACCATGACCATTGCCGTTGTAGCTGCTGTAAGATGTAGCCGCAGGAGCTTTAAAGCTAGATGTACCGTTGCTAACTACACCATCAGGACGTTGAATGATGGTTTCTAATACCCGTTTTCTACCATTGTCAATGCCGAACAACCGCACGTACTCGCCACTGTGGTCTACTAAACAAGATTCTAAGGCGGCGATCGCCTGCCCTAATGACCGGGTTTCAATAGCCTTACAGCTTTGCCAAGAACCTGTGCGGAAACGTCTTTGATCTACGTGTTCTGTGCCAATTTTATAACCTTGTTCCAGTAGATAGCGCACTTGCTCTATCGTTTCTGCACCCAATTTGCTTGCCACTTCACTACTCCTATCCAATTCTTCAATGGTAATGCTTGTATAAGATTTTGCCCCAGAAACATTCAGTTCATCCCGAATTGGGGTAATACACTTGAGATCCTCTGCACAGCGATAACCAGCCCGCAAAGCCTGATTTATCCCCACAACGTGGTGAGCAAATTGCTGATCCTGATCTTGTACATCTGGCAAACGATCCGCTTGTTGCTGGGTCGTAATAATAGAACCAGAAGCCACGTATTTCCCCGGAGGAATTTCTACATCTTGTATTAATGCGTGCATCATGACGATGCAACCTGCTCCGACTCTGGCGTTAAAGACAGTGGAGCGAAAACCTATAAAGCAACTGTCCCCAACATAAGCTGGTCCATGAATCAGCGCCATGTGGGTAATAGAAGCATTTTTACCAATCCATACCGAGTATTTCTCGCCATCATCACCAATTACTCGGCCTTGCTCCAACCCATGAATGACTACACCATCTTGAATATTAGTATTTTCACCAATATAAAAAGGTGTACCTTCATCTGCTCTAATCGAAGTTCCTGGAGCAATAATCACATTCTGACCCAGGTGTACATCCCCAATGAGATTACAAGAAGAATGTACAAATGCGGTTTGATGGATATCTGGTTCAGCTAAACTCCTAGACCACGGGGTTGGGGGTGCCGCCGTGCTGCGGACTGCCATTGTGAGATTCCTCCTCAAATATGCTTTTTGTCAGTTTTTAGTGGTCAGTAATCAGTAATCAGTGGTCAGTAATCAGTGGTTGGTGGTTATTCTTGCCCCTTGCTCCCTGCTCCCTGCTCCCCTGCTATATACTTCTGTCACCTGTCACCTGTTCCCTGACTATCTATATTGATCTTTTTTGCTGTAAATGAAACGATCTTCAACGTGAATGGTATCTATTATCGCCACTACTGCTGCATCTAACGGACGTTGTTCGTTACCAAGAACTTGACGAGCGGCACTGCCTCTACTGACAAGTACCCACTCATCTACTCCTGCTCCCACACTATCGGCTGCTACCTCATATTCTGAGAGGAGATTTCCGTTTTCATCTACTAATTGCAACATTAGTAGTTTTACACCCCGCAGACTTGGATCTTTTTGGGTGCTAACTACTGTGCCACGCACTTTAGCAATTTGCATTCTTAACTATTGTCTGCTTCTGAAAGGACGAATTACGCTGACACCTTCCCGGAATTGTTCAACATCCTCGGTGTATCTAATTGGCAGTACATATTCCAGGTTTTCGTGAGGACGAGCAATTATGTGTGTAGACAACACTTGTCCACCGTTAACTCTTTTCACGTTTTCTACTCCTGCTGCTACAGAAGCTTGGACTTCGGAAACGTCACCGCGCACAATCACTGTTACCCGACCGCTACCAATTTTTTCATAGCCTACTAAGGTAACACGAGCCGCTTTTACCATAGCATCAGCAGCTTCTACTACTGCTGGAAAGCCCAGGGTTTCCACCATTCCCACTGCAATTGACATTATTCTTTTATCCTTAAATCAAATTTTTCAACAAACAACAAACAGACAAATTGTCCACGTAAGCAAGCAAATCCTTTAACCACTTTATTTTAAAAGTGTTTAGGTTCGGAACTGTTCTACTGCTTCTGTGTACCGAATCGGTAATACATATTCTAGGTTCTCGTGGGGACGAGCAATGATATGAGTAGACAAAACTTCACCACCATTGACTCTTCTTGCGGCTTCAATTCCCGCTGCTACTGAAGCTTGTACTTCAGATACATCACCCCGCACAATTACGGTAACACGCGCACTACCGATTTTTTCATAGCCTACTAAGGTAACACGGGCAGCTTTTACCATCGCATCCGCAGCTTCTACTACTGCTGGAAACCCTTTTGTCTCAATCATTCCAACTGCAATTGGCATCGCAGAACTCCTAAAAATTTAATACAATCTGTACTATGGGTGTATTTTTTTGACGGGGATGCTCATTTTGAGCATTGAAGAAAAATACTTCTAAAATTAAGGATATGAAACCTTGGCATCCCTGGCAACATAAATTACTATAATAGTTTATGATAAAATACTTTTAAAAAACTTAACAAAACTTAATATACCCAAAAAATACATCAAAGTTCACGGTTTCCTAGAGTGGCCACTTATGCTTTATAATTTTTTTATTACTTTAAAAAATCACATTCATAGCCAGGGCTAATCTGAACTACTCAGGATTGAACAAAGGCTGTATATTTTACTGTCTCAGTCTTTCCTTGATTTTTGCTATTGGCACAGATATTGAATGAACAATATATAAGATTTTTAAATATAAAGTATAAAATTCTTTTTTCAAAGTAGGAAGACAAATGTTCCATCAGATGATTAAAGAAGATAATTAGTCAGCATTCAGCTATCAGTAATCAGTTTTAACCTAATTATAAGCAGAGAGGTTTTTGATGAAATTAAAAGTTTGCCCAATTCCACAATACAAATTTACCGACTGGCTTTTGTCCTTGTTTTTTTAACAAGATTGCTGAATACTGAAAATCAGTAAATGCTGCGAAATCTGTAAACTTTGTAAACTTTGTAAACTTTGTAAATTTTGTAAATTTATATCTAACTGCCCGTGAATAGCGCAGGTGAAAGTAAAAATAAAGTAAAAATACTGATTCAAGCGTTTTGAGAAATAGTTAAGAAAAACTTGATTTTTTCAAAATTAACATTTTTTAAGCAAATGATTGATTTAAGGCTGTTTAAGAAACCAAAGACTGAGTCGTCAAGGAAAAATTAAATGAATGAAGTTCTATTTTTCACCAGTTGGTTTATACCTTTTTATAACTTACTAGGGGCAATTTTAACACTGCCTTGGGGCATTGGGTTAATTCAACGTACAGGACCTAGACCTGCTGCTTACTTGAACTTGTTGACGACCTTACTAGGTTTTGTCCATAGCCTGATTGTATTTCGAGACATCTGGAACAGAGACCAAGAAAATTTATTAATTACTTGGTTTCAAACTGCGGATTTTAAACTAACCTTTGCTTTAGAACTGTCACCAGTAAGTATTGGGGCAATAGTTTTAATCACAGGATTAAGTTTATTAGCTCAAATTTATGCCCTGGGTTACATGGAAAAAGACTGGTCTTTAGCCAGATTTTTTGGGCTTTTGGGATTTTTTGAAGCCGCTTTGACTGGTTTAGCGATTAGTGATTCTTTGTTCCTCAGTTATGCCTTGCTGGAAGTTCTCACCCTTTCTACTTACTTGTTGGTGGGTTTTTGGTATGCTCAACCCTTGGTAGTCACAGCAGCGCGAGATGCGTTTTTAACCAAGCGTGTGGGAGATTTATTATTGCTGATGGCTGTTGTCACGCTTTCCACCCAAGCTGGTAGTTTGAACTTTTCTGACTTGTATGAGTGGGTACAAACCGCTAATTTAAGTCCATTAACATCAACATTACTGGGTATAGCCTTGATAGCTGGTCCTGCTGGTAAGTGCGCCCAATTTCCCCTACATTTGTGGTTAGATGAGGCAATGGAAGGACCAAACCCGGCTTCGGTAATGCGAAACTCTTTGGTAGTAGCTGGTGGTGCTTATGTTTTGTACAAGATTCAGCCCATATTAGTTCTATCCCCTGTGGCGCTCAATGCCTTGGTAATTATGGGTACGGTGACGGCAGTGGGTGCAACATTGGTGTCAATAGCCCAGATTGATATTAAACGGGCTTTATCTCATTCCACTAGTGCCTATATGGGGTTGGTCTTTTTGGCAGTGGGTTTAGAACAGGGTGGTGTAGCTTTGATGTTGTTGTTAACTCATGCGATCGCCAAAGCCTTATTATTTATGAGTTCCGGTTCTATCATATATACCACCCAAAGTCAAGACTTAACAGAAATGGGTGGTTTGTGGTCAAGAATGCCAGCTACTACCACCGCCTTTGTAGTTGGTTCAGCAGGGATGGTGACATTATTACCCTTGGGTAGTTTTTGGGCAATGTTGGCTTGGGCTGATGGCTTAATCAAAGTTAACCCTTGGGTGATTGCAGTTTTAGTTTTGGTTAATGGCTTGACAGCTTTAAATTTAACCAGAGTTTTCCGGCTCATCTTTTGGGGAAAACCACAACAGAAAACACGCCGCGCCCCAGAAGTCGGTTGGCCAATGGCTTTGCCAATGGTGACTTTAACTATCATCACCCTGCTAATACCAATGATGCTTCAGCAATGGTACTTACTACCAAACTGGGAAAGTATTGATTGGTACATTGTATTAGCTTTGATGACTTCCACGGTCTTAGGGGTGGTGATTGGCTCAACGATTTACTTGCATAAAGGTTGGTCAAGATCCACAATTCTGGGCTGGAGATTTTTACAAGATTTACTAGGGTATGATTTTTACATTGACAGAGTTTATCGCTTCACCATAGTTAGTGCAGTAGCATTATTGTCCAAGATATCTGCATGGAGCGATCGCTATTTAGTGGATGGGTTGGTAAACTTAGTCGGCTTTGCCACTATTTTTGGCGGACAAAGCTTAAAATACAGCATTTCCGGTCAATCCCAAGGTTATATGTTAACTATCCTCGTTGTGATCAGCCTTCTTGGTTTCTTTATTAGCTGGTCCTTGGGTTTACTGGATAAATTGCCTTTTTAGGGGACTGGTGACTGGTGACTGGTGACTGGTGACTGGTGACTGGTGACTGGGTTATTTACCTCCCCTACTTCCTCCTAAACTCCTAAACTCCTGAATTCCTCATTATGATGCTAAGTACATTGATATTGCTGCCGTTACTGGGTGCAGCTTTAATTGGTTTCTATCCCGCTACTCTGAGTGGGAAAATTGCCCGTAAAATAGCTTTGGCCTTGGCGGTAATTATTTTTCTGTGGACGGTTTTCCTGACAATTAAATTTAATCCAGGGGAAGTGGGAATACAGTTTGCTGAGTCGTTACCTTGGATAGATGCCTTAGGTTTAAACTATAATTTAGGTGTAGATGGTTTATCCTTGCCATTGCTGTTGTTAAATGGACTTTTAACAGGTATTGCCATCTATAGTAGTAATGAATCTCTTCAACGTCCTAAATTTTATTACTCCTTGGTGCTGCTGCTGAGTGCAGGGGTGACAGGAGCTTTTTTAGCACAGGATTTATTGTTATTTTTCCTGTTTTATGAATTGGAATTGATTCCCCTCTATCTTTTGATTGCTATTTGGGGTGGTGCAAAACGGGGTTATGCTGCTACTAAGTTTCTGATTTATACTGCGATTTCGGGAATCTTAATTTTAGCTAGTTTTTTGGGCATGGTTTGGTTGAGTCATTCTCCTAGTTTTGGACTAGCAACTTTAAATGCTCACACCCTACCTTTAGCCACTCAACTATTATTATTAGCAGGAATTTTAGTTGGGTTTGGCATTAAAATTCCTCTCGTTCCTTTTCATACTTGGTTGCCCGATGCCCACGTAGAAGCTTCTACACCAATTTCTGTTTTATTAGCTGGGGTATTGTTGAAATTAGGAACTTATGGTTTACTCAGATTTGGCATGAACTTGTTACCCCAAGCTTGGGAATATCTAGCACCAACGTTAGCAACATGGGCTGTAATTAGTGTATTGTTTGGTGCATCCTGTGCGATCGCGCAAACGGACATGAAAAAAATGGTAGCCTATAGTTCTATCGGACACATGGGCTATATTTTATTAGCAGCAGCAGCAGCAACACCCCTCAGCGTCTTGGGTGCTGTCATGCAAATGGTGAGTCACGGTTTAATTTCTGCGTTGATGTTTCTCTTGGTGGGGGTTGTGTATCAAAAAGCTGGTAGCCGTGATTTAGAAGTAATTCGGGGATTACTGAACCCAGAAAGAGGAATGCCAGTGATTGGTAGTTTGATTATTTTAGGAGTCATGGCCAGCGCAGGTATACCTGGAATGGTGGGTTTTATTTCCGAATTTATTGTATTTCGGGGTAGTTATGCAGTTTTTCCTGTACAAACCCTGTTATCAATGCTGGGAACTGGTTTAACGGCGGTTTATTTCTTAATTTTGGTAAATCGTGCCTTTTTTGGGCGGTTATCTGAGCAAGTGATGAATTTACCAAGAGTATATTGGAGCGATCGCATTCCTGCTTTAATCTTAGCTGTGTTAATTGTGGTTTTTGGCATCCAACCATCTTGGTTAGTATATTGGACACAAGCCACAATTCAAGGAATGGTAAATACTCCCAGCTTAGTAGCCACTGCATCAGTAGATCAAGGGGAAAGAAATTAAAAGGTGTAAGGTCTGTAGTAGAGTTTTAGGTAAGAATTCAGGAGTCAGGAGTCGTAGGGGCGAAGCATTTGGGCGATAATTTAACGGAAAAATCAGACATCTAGATATCCCAAATGCTTCGACCTGCCCCCATAAATAGGTTCCATAATTTCTTTTATGGAGATGTCTTTTTTATTTATCTTATTTAGACGTAGTTATTGTTGATGTTCTGGAGAAACACTAATGGTTAATACCAAAAACAAACCCGTTGATCATCCCTTGAATGAGTTTATTCAGCGTTTACAAACTGGACAAGCTTTACTGAAAGATAGCCCAGAAAATGTTTTAGAAGTAGTGGGTATTCTGAAAAGTTATGGTGTGGTTTTAGATGCTTATTCCCAAAATCTTATTTACATTGCTGAACATCAGTTTTTAGTGTTTTTCCCATTTTTTAAATATTTTAATGGTAAAGTTTCTTTATCTCAATTACTGCATCATTGGTGGCATGACAGAATTAATTTTGAGTATGCAGAATATTGCATGAAAACCATGATGTGGCATGGTGGTGGTGGCTTAGATAATTATTTAGATAGTAAAGAATTTGCAGAAAGAGCAGAAGCGGTAATAGCTGCTAAATTTAAGCATAATCCTTTAATGTTAGGAATTAACAACCTGTTCCCTGATTTTTTAATTGAACAGTTGCGAGTATCTGCCTATTATAGTGGTTTAGGTCAATTTTGGCGAGTCATGGCTGATATTTTTCTCAGCTTATCAGACCTTTATGATCAAGGGAAAATTAAATCAATTCCTGAAGTTGTGGAACATATTAAAGCAGGTTTGGTAAAAGATGCTTTAAGACCTATTACCTACGATGTGAAAATTGGCGGTAAGGTTTATGATATTATTCCTAAATCAGTTGGTTTAAAATTCTTGCCAGATACCGCAGTTCCTTATGTAGAAGCGGTATTTTTCCGGGGAACTCCCTTTTTAGGAACTGTTTCTTTAAACGCCCAAGCATATCAAGTTCCCCCAGATCAGGCAAGATTTCAATATGGTGCTTTATATGCAGATCCTTTACCTATTGGTGGTGCGGGTATTCCTCCCACATTGTTAATGCAAGATATGCGCCATTATTTACCAGATTATTTACATAAAATTTATAAGCGTAGTTTGCGGGGTGAAGATGATCTGCGTGTACAAATTTGTATGAGTTTTCAAAAATCAATGTTTTGTGTCACCAGTGCTGCTATTTTAGGATTGATGCCTTATCCTGTAGATACAAAAGATCAATCAGAGCAAACAGCGAATCGGGTATATTTAGAAAAGTGGATGGATAGATTTAAAACTTCTCGGTTATTAGAAGTAAATGAATAGTACATAGGTATAGACAAAAGTTTGCTTTAGACTAGGTGAAGTTAGTGACAACAGAGTGCAAAATTAATGATAATGAGTTAGTTCATAGGTCAGGGTGCGAGAGATCACTCAATCTCAAATGGTAGATAGAATCAACGATATAGCTTGGCAAGCTCACCAGGGCAGCGTTGCCGCTATTATTCAGGTATTGAACGAAAGACTCGTGATGTCTGGTGTCAGAACTAGAGCGATCTTTGCTGATGGTGTGTTACAAATTTTATGTGAAGCGGCTACGGTAGAACAACTTGAGCAGTCTACCTTGGTAGCCAACATCCAGCAAATTTTAGAGTCCATTGCACCGCGTAACATTCGCAAAGTCAAGATCAACAGTCGCATTGTGCGGGAAGAGCAATTATTATGGTTGGAGGAAATTAACCGCAATAGCGAAAATCAATTACTTTGGTCACAGGAAATTACTTTATCTCAGCCTAGTCTTTTCCAGCAATTAATTCAAGATTTTACAGCAGCCTATACTGAGTTTGGAAAACCGATTTTACCCAAAGCTCAATCTTTACTAACTAACCAAGATAAAAACAAAGATACAATCAAGAAGCTGATCATTGGATCAGTTAGTTTGTGTGCATTACTTTTGCTGGCTGCTTTGTTTGATGAACGTTTAGGTAATTCAATAAAAAATCTGATACCATTACAAATTTCTCCTTCTGTAAAAACCGCAGGTGAGATAAAATCAGAAGTATCATCCTCTCATGCTCAAAAAAGCCCTGCTCAATCGGCAAATGATACATCTGATGACAAATTTGCAGATGCAGTGAGACTTGCTAATCAAGCCTCTGCTGCTGGTAAAACAGCTACAACTTCAACTCAGTGGTTGGAATTAGCTGCTAGATGGCAAAGGGCTTCTGATTTAATGAGTCAGGTTCCACCCAGTCATAGCCGATATCAAGAAGCACAAATTCGTACTAAGTTATATAGGGAATATAGTAAAGCTGCTGAGAAAGAAGCAGAAAAAATAGGTGATAGGTGACTCAATTTTGGATTTTGGATTTTGGATTGTTTTTCTCAACTCCAATCTAAAATCTAAAATCTAAAATCTAAAATTATTCTGCCTCCTGCCTCCTGCCTCCTGATGGCTAAACACTCATTTCTAACATCCGTTGCATGGGTTTGAGTGCTGCAAGACGGATATCCTCTGACATGGTAATTTCAGGGGTGCGGTTTTTCATCGCTAAGTACAGCTTTTCTAAGGTATTTAACCGCATAAATGGACATTCGTTACAATTGCAATTATTCTCAGGAGGGGCAGGAATAAAGTGTTTACCCGGTGCTAATTTTTGCATCTGGTGGATGATTCCTGGCTCTGTAGCCACGATAAACTCATGGCTAGGACTTTTTTGACAATAATTCAATAAAGCTGCTGTAGAGCCGATATAGCTGGCGTGACGTAAAACGCTGGTTTCACATTCTGGGTGAGCGATCGCCTCTGCTTCTGGATGTGTAGTTTTTAACTCAACTATTTTCCTTTCCGAAAATGTCTCATGGACAATACAGCTACCTTGCCATAACAGCATATCCCGTCCTGTTTGCTGCATTACGTACCGTCCTAAGTTCCGATCTGGTGCAAAAATAATCGGTTGTTCTTTGGGTATTTGCTGGACAATTTTCACAGCGTTGGAACTGGTGCAGATAATATCGCTCATGGCCTTGATTTCGGCAGAGCAATTAATGTAAGAAATTACTAGATGGTCTGGGTGTGCGGCTTTAAAAGCTGCAAACTGATCTGGGGGACAGCTATCAGCTAAAGAACAACCAGCATTTAAATCTGGTAATAGCACCAATTTATCAGGATTGAGGATTTTTGCGGTTTCTGCCATGAAGTGAACACCAGCAAACACAATCACATCTGCATTTGTCTGTGCTGCTGCTCTTGCTAATTGTAAAGAATCACCAATAAAATCTGCAATATCCTGTATATCTGGTTCTTGATAGTAATGCGCTAATATCACCGCGTTGAGTTCTGTTTTCAGATCCTCAATAGCCGCAAATAAATCTAGTGGTAGTGTACCCTGTAGTCGAGAGAGTTTAGTTGTAAACACAATTAAGAACTGCTTTAGATTACAAATTGTTACTTTATAGATTCAATTATAGTAGTTTTTACCAAAAATGGTAGACAATTGATGAAGGTAATTTTTGACACTCTCCGGGCTGAAGCCCGGAGATTCTTGATTCAACGAGTCCACTTAGGGTTTGCTGTTCGCGTAGCGTGCCGTAGGCATAAAAGTCTTGTCGTGGAGACAGGGAACAGGCAACTCTTAACAGGGAACAGTTTCAAGAGTTGGATAGGAACGATTTTTTCTTGAAGTAGGAATATTCTTGCGTAGGGGTAATTCATGAATTACCCCTACTTTCGTTTCCTTTTGCGTAAGTCCTGTAATAATAGTTGTAGTAATTGTCTGAATGACTATGCTGTCCATTGGCAACTACGCCTAAAACATTAATGGACGCATTTTTCATATCAGTTAAAGCCTGCTCAAATACAGAACGGTCTGTTCTATCCATCCTGACGATCATCACCACACCGTCGGTTTGGGGAGCGATGTAATTGGTATCAGCTAGCCCCACAACGGGAGGAGCATCATAAATGACTAAATCAAAGGTATCTTGAAACTGTGCCATCAGTTTTTTCATTTTCCCTGATGAGAGTAACTTAGGTGCATCGGGGGGAATAGGTCCAGAAGTAATGATAGATAATTCATTCATAGCAGGTAGTAGTGTGACTACATTTTCTATGGACATATCCGTAGTAATTAAACTACTCAACCCCCAGATATTACTTAAATTTGCCAAGGTATGAATACTAGGGCGGCGCAAATCTGTATCTACCAGTAATACTTTTCTCCCCATAGTTGCAGCTACTTGAGCCAGATAAAAGGCAATTGTACTTTTACCGTCACCTTGCATGGAGGAGGTGATGGTAATAGAACTGATGGGAGTATCAGAGCTTAATAATTGTATATTTGTGTAGAGCACTCTGATGGCTTCGATAAAATTGTTAGCGTAATTGGTGTAGTGCCGTTTGGCTACGGTGGTTCTTTGGGTAGTAGTTTCCATCTGCCCATCCGAGTATTTTATCAAAGCATTTTTGAGTTTGAGAGTAGGGGATTTATCCTGCTGCATTTCTTGATTAAAGGGAATATTCCCTAATACAGGAAATTTGATTCTTTCTTTGAGGCTCAAAGCGTTGTGATAAGTATGATCTAGCTTTTCCAAGAGTAAAGCTGCACCAATCCCTAGGGAGATACTCGCGGCAATTCCCATGATCATATCCCGGATCATAGTTGAAGAGACAGCTATAGGACTTATGGGTAGGTTAGGTGACTGAACTAATTGCCAACCTTGTTCCGTCTGAGAGGATTTTTTAATGAGCAAATCTTCCCTAGCTGATAAAAAACGATTCAGACTTTCATTAGCAATAGCTAAACGGCGTTGTATTTCTGTATATTGTCGGATCAGTGTAGGTAATTCCAGGCTTTTCCGTTCTAAAATTCGGCGATTTGTTTCCAGTTCTTGTTGATTAAGTTCTAAGGATTTGAGTAATTTATATGCTTCTGCTCGCTTAGTTTGGATATATAATTCTGATTCTCGCTCGATTACTGGTCTGATGTTGTTCTGTTTTTCCTTGAGTGCAATTAGAGCGGGGTTTCCATCTTGAAAAACAGCTGATTGTGTGGCAATTTGAATATCTAATTGGCGCAATTCTTCATTTAATGACCGATATATAGGATAGTTATCCAGGATAGACCTGACACCATCTTCAGTTTGTAAGAAATTCCAATCAGCACGAGCTTGGGCTAGTGGTAGTTGTAGTTGTTGCAGTTGTTGATTTACATCTGTGATTTGCTTTCCAATTGTTTCTGCTAGGACTTCTGGACTGAGAAAGTTATGCCTACGTTGGAACTGTTCTAATGTTGCCTGAACCTGGTTGACGCGTCTTTGTATCTTGGGTAGTTCTTCATCTAGATATTTTAAACTTTCACTGAGGGTATTTTGCTTTTGTTGTTGACTGTAAGCTATATAATCGGCAGCAATTTGTTCTAGTACATCTTTGGATTCCACAGGGTTTTGGCTACGATAATTGACTTGGATAATTTTGGTTTGACCTACACGAGAAATCCTCAGACCCCGAGTCAGATATCCATAGTTGATGTTTGGATAGTTAGCTTGTAACTGTTTAATGCTGTTTTGCAGAATATCATAACCCAACATCACGAGAATTTGAGTTTCATAATCGAAACTCTTTGTAATTGTTCGGTTGATGTTATCGCCTAAGTTTAACAACTCACTCCTATTATCAGGGGTTTCAACCAGGATTGTAAAACTGCTTTCATATTCTGGTGGGATTTGGGGATTTAAGTAAATCTTTACACCTACACTGGCAAGTACAGTTGTAGCTACTCCCACAACAACTACAATTCGACGCCTTAACAAACTTAAAAATTCTTTGTAATTCCAATCCTCCCTTTGTTGCTGATTTTCTTGTTGCTGATTTTCCAGAAAAGGGGGATAGGGAAAAAATGGAGTGATGGAGTTTCTCGTCTGTTCGGGATTTACGGGTTTATCAGTTTGATTGTGGATATTAGACATATTTTACACTCTATTTTTACTAAGTACGAAGATCAGATGAAATCCAATAGACATCTGGTGAAAATTAAATATGCGTAACCTGAAACCCATTCGTAGGAACAATTCATGAATTGTCCCTATATCTTTTTCAAAGAGGTCTAATATAGAGTAGTTAATCCGTGAACTGTTGACACTTGATACCTGCTGAGTAGATAACACTTTCTATCAATACACTATTTTACTACTTTGTCAATGCGTAAGTCCTATTTGCTTCAGTGGTTTTGGCTCACTCCATTTCCTTATAAATAGCACTCAATGACATTAATTTTGCAGTTGCAAGATTGTCTCATATGTGATTATAAATGTTAAGGTGATAGGGGCTAAAAGTACAAAATGCCTACATCCTGTGTGTCCTTGCTATCTAATAAATACAAGGGTATTAGTCGGATAGATTCATAAAGATTTATACAGTGTTGATACATGAAATAAAATGACATTGTGATATTGTGATATTGTGATATTGTGATATTGTGATATTGTGATATTGTAACATTGTGATATTTAAGTGCTGAATCCTGCGATAAGATTTTTTAATTGCTCAAGTTTGGTATCACCAATACCAATGCACAACTTGAACAATATTCTCAAAATCTTAACATTCAACTCTTCTGTGTAGCTACATAAATAACAGCTTAGTATTAGCTTGAATTAAAAATTAATTGCGATGTATGAAGAATGCTCAACAGACCTACAAACCATTAGGACTGTCGTCGGTAGATGGTACAAACAAGGGTGATGATTGTTTCTATGAGCAAACAATTAAGTTATCTGTAGTGACACAGTTTTTTCCTCCAGACTATGCTGCTACCGGACAATTAATTGAGGAACTTGTACAGCAGTTAGAACAGCAGGGGGTAGAGATTGATGTGTTTACCAGTCAACCTGGATATGCTTTCAGGGTGAGTAAGGCTCCCCGTGTGGAACTGCGTGAGCAAACTAGGATTCATAGGTCTCGGACTGCGCAAATGTGGACTGGGAGAATTCGCGGAAAGGCTGTAAATGGAGTTTTATACAGCATTCGTGCTTTTTTGTATCTGCTCTCACCTTGGCGGCGAAGTAATGTGTTACTGATCACAACAGCACCACCATTTTTGCCCATTGTGGGTTATGTGGCTAATCTGCTGTGGAAGTTGCCCTATGTTTGTATAGTCTATGATTTGTATCCAGATGTGGCGATCGCACTGGGTGTAGTATCAAAGCAGCACTGGGTAACAAAACTTTGGCAAGGGTTAAATCAGCGAGTTTGGCTCAAAGCTGGGGGAATTGTGGTTCTCAGTCCAGAGATGAAACAACGGGTTGTAGAATACTGTCCCCAAGTCGCCCATAAAGTTTCTGTAATTCATAGCTGGGCTAACCCAGATTTAATTGTACCTATTGCCAAATCAAAAAACTGGTTTGCTTGGAAGTACAACTTAGTCAATAAATTCACTGTCCTTTACTCTGGGAATATGGGGCGATGTCACGACATCGATACTTTGTTAGTAGCGGCCAGAGAATTACAACATGAGTCCGTGCAGTTTGTGTGTATTGGTGGGGGTGCTAAACGGGAAGAGTTGATTGCTAGGGTCTCTCAGCTAGAGCTAAGTAATTTTACATTTTTACCTTATCAAGATAAGGAAGATTTAGCCTATTCTCTCACAGCCTGCGACCTGTCTTTAGTGAGTGTTAACCCCAGCAGCGAAAGTTTAGTATTGCCGAGTAAGTTGTATTCAGCATTATCAGCTGGGAGGCCATTGGCGGTAGTTTGTTCACCCTACTCTAGCTTAAGAAAAATAATTACTGACGCTGAATGTGGGGCAGCATTTGACCATGGGGATGGTCAGGGACTGGCGACATTTATCCGTTTATTGCAAAGTAACCAAACACTAGCAGAAAAGATGGGTAAAGCTGGCCGTGAGTATCTACAATCCCACTTTACACCGCAAATTATTTGCCAACAGTATCTTGAGGTTTTACTGCAAACAGTGAATATTAAAAAGGGTAAAAATTTTTGAAATTACTGCTTGAATTTGTGGTACAATTGACTTGTGTAATTAGGGCTTGCTGAATAAACCCAAAATACTCGTAAATCAAAGGTTTGAAGCTGATCAGGAGGAAAGAAAGTGCAAGATTTTTGAAGGGTATACCTTAAAAACTGTGCATTTTGGGTCTGATAAATTAGAAAATCTGGGGATAACAGATAGCTAAAACTATTCCCTATTCCCTATTCCCTGCCTCAACGAAGGGACTTTTTCAGCAAACCCTAATTATGTGTAATAAAATAAGATAAACCTAAAAATGAAATAATTCCTAACGGGGTTTTTCATCTCAAGTTTATCAAGTGAATTAAAAAAAAATAATAGTTACTTTCAGTATAAGCTGATTTTTGTGGAGTGGGCTTTGATGGTCTGATTGATCTCAGTTTCTCCAAACCTAATCTTCCTATTGATTTTGATATTAGGGGGACGAATTGCATAAAAGGTGTAACCATAATCGGAAACGTTCCAAACGTAGAGCTATTTACTGTCCTATTCATAGTTGTTATCTAGATAGTGTCAGTCGCAAATATAAAGTTACGTCCGATTCATCAAAGTTAAAAAACACTTGTGTGTCCGTACCCATAAAGGAAGAGTGGTTAGAAGCTTTTTGGTGTCCACAATGCCAGAAGAAAAATTGGTATTATGTGCGTCAGTTGGATGATGGGACATATGATGTCCGTAGTTATCCACAGGGGATTCGGGGAATTCATTCCCCGGCTCCTCTGTGTCAATAACCTCCAGCTAACGTAAACAAGGCTATTCAAAACCGGATCATCATTTTTTGGCAATGGTCTAAGAGGATGTTTGATAAGTCATGATTAATGGATCAAATATTGTTTTATCGCACCCTAAACCTTCCTGGATGAAGGCCCAAGCTCAAGCCACTTTAAATTTATGTCAGCACTTTGTCAGGGAATATCCAGATATTTTGAAACAAGCTCGACCCCAAGTAGGTAAGTCCTCATTTTATCCCCGGCGTTGCCCCCAAGATAGCGAACTAAACCCTCACCTTTCTTTTGGTGAGCAGTTTAATTTATTACGGGTAGTGGATAATTAGCGCTATCCGGCATTTTTCCATTGGGCGGGTAAGTGCTATGTGATTAAGATTTATTGATGGTTGACGGTTCGACTTCGCTCACCGACCACGGTTGACTGTATTAAGGGGCGATCGGCTTGGTGCTGCTGCGCTTCGCGATCGCCATTCAGTATACTCGATAGAGTTGCGAGGAATGAATTCCCTGGCTAAAAGCTTAAGTCGGTTAAAGACCGACTGAGAAGGGGGTTGAAAGTTTTTGTGTGATTTGTCACAAGATATAGGATATAGGGAATAGGAATGGATGGGAAATTAGTGTGTAGTTGATTAGACACACAGAAAACTATGATACAAGATAAACATACTGATAACTTATAAGCTGTTACACAGCTAAATTGTATAATCCTAATATTCTGAACTCTTGTGGAACAGGCATCTTGCCTGTTCCACTTATACAAATTAAATGCACAACAGCTTAACCAATCAATGGTTAAAAAAGCAGACATAGGGGGAAAAAGATTAATCAGTCTCGCACCCAACACCTGGGTAAAATGGATTACCCAGCGCAGTGACTTACAAGTACAAGACATCCTCAACACAGAATTTCAGTGGATAGAGCGGGAAAGTGATGTTTTACTGAAGGTTTTATCGCCAGAAATAGGGGAATTTTTGCTGCTCAACGAATTACAGCTACGGTACAATCAGAAAATGCCCCGAAGGATACGGGCTTATACAGCTTTGGCAGAAGAGCGTTATAATTTACCAGTGTATCCAGTTTTAATTAATATTCTGCCACCGAGCAGTAAACAAAGCATTCCCCAACGTTATGAATCAGAGATATTAGGGATAAGAGCCTATCAAGATTACCAAGTGATTAACCTGTGGGAAGTGGATGTTAATCTGGTATTTGAGCAGAAGATATCAACCTTATTGCCATTTGTACCAATTTTGCAGGGTGGAAACAGGGAAGAGAAATTACGCCAAGCGGTGAGGGAGTTAAGACGGGATGAGCAACTGCAAGACTTAGAACCATTATTGTCATTTTTTGCTAGTTTTGTATTGGATATTCCCTTAGTTCAACAAATCATGAGGTGGGACATGACGGTATTAAGAGAATCGCCCTGGTATGAGGAAATATTGAAAGAGGGATTACAGCAGGGGGAAAAACAGGGATTACAACAGGGATTACAACAGGGGCGACAACAAGGACGACTTGAAGGGGAAACCCAATTGGTTCTACGTCTGTTACAGCGTCGCTTAGGAACCTTGGATGATACACTCAAACAGCAAATTCAGATGCTACCATTAGAGCAACTGGAAAGATTAGCAGAAGAATTATTAGACTTTAGGGATGTGGAACAGTTACAGACTTGGTTGGAAAGCCTTTCTTGATGGTTGACGGTTCGACTTCGCTCACCGACCACGGTTGACTGTAATAAGGAGCGATAGACTTAGTGCAACAGTGCTAGGGCGATCGCCATTCAGTGATGTTGTGCACCAAGGGGCGATCGCCCTGAATAAATGTCATAATTACAACAACTAACAATACCTTCGCCAAAATCAAAAATATCTTAATTTGTAGGTTGGATTGAGGCACGAAAGCCAACAAATACGTTGAGTTTACGTTGGGTTTCACTTCGTTCAACCCAACCTACGGAAAAATGGCAAAGGTATTGAACTAAGCAGTCGGTTAAAAACCGACTTAAGCTTTCAGACAGGGAATTTATTCCCTGGCTGACTTTGAGATTATGAGACTATGAGATTATGAGACTATGAAGTTATTCCCCATCTGACTGACCGGAGCATTTTCTAGAACAAAAAGAGCGATCGCATATCATTTGGTTCTATTAAATATCATCTAAATTACTTTATGTCCTCCGCTGATACCATACAGATTTACCACCGAAATAACGTACATAATATACATTACCTTTCGTACCAATATTAAAAGGAGGAGGAAATGAAAACATAGTCAGAAAAGCAGTAGTAGAATTACGAGCCAATGAAACTCTAACAGATTTAGAACCATTACTATCATTTTTTGCTAGTTTTGTCTTAGATATACCTTTAGTACAACAGATAATGAGGTGGGATATGACTATTTTAAGAGAGTCTCCTTGGTATCAACAAATATTAAAGGAAGGTTTAGAAGCAGGAGAAAAACAGGGTTTAGAACTAGGTCTAGCAACAGGTTTACAGCAAGGTTTACAGCAGGAAAGTCTCAAGTTAGTAAAGAAATTAATTGACCGTCGTTTTGGGGCTTTATCATCGGAGTTAAACCTTAAAATTAATCAATTGTCAACTTCTAAATTAGAAGATTTGGCTACAGATTTACTAGAAATCACTGAGATAAATCAACTGGAAAATTGGTTACAACAAAATATCAGTTAATCAAAAATTTATGAGATTAATTGGGTATGATGCAGCACGGCAAAGGTGATCGCCTTGCTGCACTGGCGCTATCGCCTTTAGTATTGAAGAAATCAAGTCTTGACTTATTGTAAACAACCTTAACCGAATTAATGACTTTAGCAAAGACAGTGAAGCTAGGACGCAGATCAGCCTCTAGGTTTTTGAATCGTTACCTGAAAACTGAAGCAGATCGACTGATTTTGCAGTCTGCATGGGAGAACTGGGGTTTAATCCTAGCCAACTTTGTCACTGGTATTATAGGGGCTATGTTTGAAGGGGGAACCTTTGGCATTATCTTCTTGGCAGTTGCCCTGTTGAGCACTCCCCAAGGAATAGACTGGAACCAGTATGCCATCTTAGCGGCAGTCCCCGGACTAGGGAGTTGGTTGAATGCCCTTGGTCAGGAGGTGTTATTTATTCTCTTATTAGGACTAGCAGTGACAGCCCAAATCTTCCTGGGGCTTTGCAACTATTGGAATGCGGTGACTGCGGGGGACTTGGGGATCAGATTACAGGTTAAGTTCACAGAGTATATTCATCGCCTGATTCTCAGTTTTAGCTTTGCCTGTGCCAGTCGTTATAAGGTAGGAGATCTAACTTCCTATGCCACTAGCGCTGGGCCCACGGTTAAAACCCAGATTACATTAGCTAATACTTTGATCACTAACTTTTTGCTGCTTTTGGTCTATCTAGGCATTCTGGTGGTGATTTCCCCTTGGCTGTTATTGGCCGCTCTGTCCACTGTCTTAGTTTTTTATGTTATCCAAAAGCAATTACTGCCCCGTATCCGCCATTACTCTAGTGTTAATGAGCAAGGACTGGTGGAAATTAGCAAACAGGTAACCGAAAATTTGCAGGGGTTAAGGCTCTTGCACACCACAGGACATCAATCCAGGGCTGTGGCTCAAGTTAAGGCATTAGTAGAGCAGGTTAAACCAGGGCTGCAAAAACAGATCCGCTTACTGAATATTACCAATCCCATTACCCAAACCTTACCGGTCGTTTTGTTGGCTATTATTGCGGGTATTGCCTTTTTGCTGTTTTCCCGGCGGAGCACTGGGGTGTTACCCAGCTTAGTCACCTTTGTCTTGGCCTTGCAACGGTTTAATATCCGTCTTCAGGGTGTTACTGGAGCGGTCACGGGGTTTGCTGATAACTATGGTAGGTTAGCCCGCTTTCAAGAGATTCTTAACCCCAGGGATAAGGAGTTTGGGCGGCTGGGAACAGTACCCTTTACTAACCTAGCCACAGATATTAGCTTCGATGGGGTTTGTCTGCGTTATTTGGCTGATCAGGGGGAGGTACTGCAAGATATTAATCTTGTCCTACCTTTGGGCAAGGTAACGGCCCTGGTGGGATCGTCGGGGGCGGGTAAGTCCAGCTTGGCGGATTTATTGGTGGGGCTTTATGAGCCGACCAGAGGAAAGATTTTGGTCAATGGTCGGGATTTGCGCGACTATGATCCTAGTAGCTGGCGGCAACGATTAGGGGTTGTCAGTCAGGATACTTTTCTGTTCAATGCCACTATCCTTGAAAATATTCGTTTCGCTTGTCCGACTGCTACAGATTGGGAAGTGATGGCTGCCGCCCAAGCGGCTCAAGCCGATGGCTTTATTCAGGATTTACCCTTGGGCTATGACACGGTAGTCGGCGAAAGGGGGTACCGACTCAGTGGGGGTCAGCGGCAACGGATCGCCCTGGCTCGGGCGATTTTATCCGATCCGGATTTGCTAATTTTAGACGAGGCTACTAGCGCTCTAGATACGGTTTCAGAAAAGCTTGTCCAAGAAGCTTTGGATAAGTTTGGGCAAAACCGGATGGTGTTAGTGATTGCTCACCGATTATCGACGATTGTTAATGCGGATCAGATTGTGGTGCTTCAGCAGGGACGCATTGTGGAAAGGGGAACCCACAGTGAGTTACTGGGGTTGTCGTCGGGTATCTATAGAAATTATTCGCAGTTACAGTCAAGCCAAAAGAAAGTGCCGTTGTCACCTTCACAGAATACTTGAAATATATAGGGCTTGCTGAATAAACTTACCATTAAAATAATGCCTAACTTATACATTATTGGTGGTGCAAACGGTTCTGGTAAAACTACCGCCGCTATGCAAATTCTCCCCTATTTTCTAGAAGTATTTGAATACGTCAACGCTGATGAAATAGCAGCCGGACTTTCTCCTTTTAACCCCGAATCTGTAGCAGTTCAAGCCGGAAGATTAATGTTAGCAAGATTAGAAACACTGGTAAATGCTAACACTGATTTTGCCTTTGAAACTACATTAGCAGCCCGTAACTTTGCCCGATTTTTGAGAGAATGTCAAGATAAAGGTTATATGATTAACTTAATTTACTTTTGGTTGCAAAGTCCAGAATTAGCGATCGCCAGGGTAAGCAGACGGGTAGAAAGTGGCGGTCACAACATCCCAGAAGACACTATTCGCCGTCGCTACGAACGTGGTAGAAAGAACTTAATTGAATTATACTTACCTTTATGTGATAGATGGATTGTTTATGATAACTCTAACCCAATTTTACAGCTAATAGCTGAACGCCCTTTAAATCAAGAACCTATCATTTATCAACCTCAACTATGGAGTCAAATTACTACTAATGAATAAGCCAATTTCTGTAAATAAACCAATTCCTGAGAAATTATCTAGCCAAATTGATGCAGGTGTTAAACTCGCTATTGCTAAAGCTATTGAAAGACACCGCAAATTAGGCGAGGCGATTAGCATTTGGCAAGATGGCCAAGTTGTTACCTTAACTCCTGAACAAATTCCACCTTTAAACTCAGATGAATAAACTATATTCTCTCATTCTAGAATAAATTCCACCTTTGACTTCAGATGATTAACGTATTTTCTCTTGTTCCAGAACACATCCGAGAAAAACTAACACTCACGGATGATAAAAACAAATATTGCAACAACAAACTATTAGTCAACATACCCCAGGTACAATTTTATCAGATTGTGGTGCTTCAGCAGGGACGCATTGTGGAAAGGGGAACCCACAGTGAGTTACTGGGGTTGTCGTCGGGTATCTATAGGAATTATTGGCAGTTACAGTCAAGCCAAAAGAAAGTGCCGTTGTCACCTTCACAGAATACTTGAAATATATAGAGTGTAAATTCAGTGTTAACAGGATCTAAAAAATTACTGTGTCGGGCCTGTGGTTCTGATCGTCTTGTTTATTTATGGGATTGTGCCGAATTTCCCAATGGATTACTCGAACAGGTCGGACTATCGAATCTTTCCCCCGGTCAGTTATATCGTTGTCAGGACTGTGGGTTAGGACAACGGCTACCTTGCTTAACAGGGGATGAACTTAAACAGGTTTATGCTACAGCGCCGGGTGGCGCGATGGATTATGAGTTGGCAAAGAATGCGGGATGGTCAAAAAGTAAGACGTTATTGCTAGAGTATTTCCAGAATCAAGAGTCTATTTCTGTCCTCGACGTAGGTTGTAATGAGGGAAAGTTTCTGGATAATTTACCCACTCATTGGCACAAGTTTGCCATTGAGGGGGGAATTCAACCGGCTAAATCAGCTGGTGCTAAGGGAGCTTGTCCTAAGTTGACAATTTACTAGACAAACCTATACAAGTACATACAAAACTACAAGTATTTGACGTATACATGGAATAAGTTGACTAAAAAATTAGGCAAAATGTGTCAGAATTAAATAATA